>CABUAS010000001.1 GCA_902489595.1 uncultured Oscillospiraceae bacterium
TAGCATATTTGTCCCTGGAGAGGGACTCTAATAACTACTACTTTATTATACGAGGTAAAATTTATGGTAAGCAAAACAAAATACCTGCTTGATGACAAAACAATAAAAGTTATGTGCAGAAAAGCAGGAATTGAAAACGTTAAAAGCATTGCACCGCTCGGTGCAGGCGAATTCAATGCCGTATATGAAATTACGGCTGACAGGGCATATGTGCTTAAAATCGCACCGAAAAACGACACGCCTGTTATGACATATGAAAAAAATATGATGCAGACGGAGGTTTATTGGTACGATATAATAAGAAACAACACAGGCATTAAAGTGCCCGATGTTTATTACACCGATTTTTCAAAAACGCTTATTCCGTCTGACTGGTTTATTATGGAAAAGCTCGAGGGAAAACAGCGAAATGAAATAAAAATCGACAAAGCCGAGCTGAATAAAAAAACTGCGCATATGGCTGCCGAGATACATTATATTAAAAATGACAGGTTCGGTTATATTCAGAACGGGCTTTATGACAACTGGTATGATGCGCTTTCCAATATGATTAAAAATCTTTTGCTTGATGCGCAGAAAATGAACAAAAAGTCAAAAAGAGGCGAGAAACTTTTAAGTTATGCCGAAAAATATAAAAATATATTAAAAGCAGTGCCTTGCTCAATGGTAAATTATGATATCTGGGACCCGAACGTTATATGCCGTGAACACAGCAACGGCGAAATTGAATTTCAGTGGATAGACCCCGAAAGAAGCTTCTGGGGTGACAGAATTTTTGATTTCATCTGCCTTGACAGCATTATGGGCACGATGAAGAATAAAAAAGAATCAATTAAAAATTACAACGAAAAAGCCGAAATTCCCGTTGAAATAAACAGAGAAACTGAAATTCGCTTTGCCTTTGCCATGGGGCTTCTCGCTCTTATTCAGGAGGTTGAAAAATACTATCGCTACACGCCGCGCCATTTCGGCTGGTGGCGTAACGTAATCGGCAGTAATTTTTATTACGCCGAAACATTCAGGGTACTGAAAAATGGCTGATAAAATAATAAAAACAGAGGAAATGCGCACAAAAAGCATTCCGCTGTTAATTCTGAAATACTCACTTTCAACCTTTGCCGCACTGTTTTTCAACGAACTTTACAACATTGTTGACACTGTTTTCGTAAGCCGCGGTGTTGGTGACAACGCAATGGGCGGAGTTTCAATCATTTTTCCTTTTATGCTTATTCAGGGCGCTGTATCACAAACAATCGGCTCAGGCGCCGCCACAATAGTTTCAAAACATTTAGGCAGAAAGGATTATGAAAAAGCAGGAAATACAACAGTTAACGCAATGCTCGCTTTTTACTCGGTTTCCATCATCATAACCGTACTCGGGCTGATTTTTATAAATCCCCTGCTCCGCCTATTCGGTGCAACAGATGATATTATACCCTTTGCAAAAGAATATTTTACGATTATTTTAATAGGAAATGTATTTTCAACAGGCTTTTCATCAATAATCAGGGCAGAAGGGAAAATGGTTTATTCTCTGCTGATATGGCTGATACCCACTGCCGTGAATGTTTCGCTTGACGCAGTTTTCATTTACGGGCTTCATATGGGCGTAAAGGGGGCGGCGCTGGCAACGGTAATCTGCTATTTTACAAGTTTTCTGATGTGGGTAATCTTTATCAACAAACTTTCTGTTCAAAAGCTGAAAAAGCCCGAAATTGATTTTAAAATTGTAAAAAATATAATCGCGCTCGGAATTCCGATGCTTTTGCAGCTTGGCAGTATTTCAATTTTATTTGCTCTTATAAACAAAGTGCTTTCCATAAACGGAGGAACGCTCGGCATTAACACCTTTGCGTATGTAAGCAAAATTCTCAGCTTTGCAATCGTGCCGTTCAACGCCGTTGCCGCGGCAATTTCGCCGATTATAAGTTATAATCACGGCGCAACGGCAATAAAAAGAATAAACAAAGCATTTAACAGCAGTATAATAATCTGCGAAGCATATGCCGTTTTGGGCTTAATCTTTGCTTTTGCATTATCGGGAAGTATTTTAAAAATATTTACCGATGATGCACAGATAATTCATCAGGGAACGCAAGCGCTGAAAGCATTATCCCTTGCAATGCCGTTTCTGCCTGTTACGCTAATTTCGGGAACTTATTTTCAGGCAATGGAACAAAAAACAAATGCAATAACATCAAACAGTCTTTTGCTGATATTCGCACTTGTATGCATTATTATTTTTACGGCAGTATGGGGAATTCAGACAATATACTTTTCCATATCGGCTGCCTGCATACTGTCCTGCACGGTATCGGTTATTAAAAAGGCAAAAAGCAGAAAACAACTGTAAAAACAACAAAACGATGCGCATATTTTACGCATCGTTTTTATAATTATAGTTTTATTGAACCGGCACGGTTTCCGACGGCGGTTCGGTGGTGGTTTCCGGTGTGCCGTAAACCTGAATCGAAATTTCTTCGCCCTTTGCAACGGTTGAGCCTGCCGACGGTGCCATACCGTAATTTGATTTGACTTTGCCCTCTGTGTAAGTGCCGTCATTATAAACGGTCACGGTTTTTACTTTAAAGCCCTCTGCCTCAAGCTTGCTGACAGCTTCGTCCTTCATAAGACCGCCGACATCGGGAACGTTTGCCGTTTCAACACCACGGCTGACTGTAAGCACAACGGCAGTACCCTCGGTAACAGTTTCACCCTGCGCAACACTCTGCTTAAACACAATTCCCTCTTCAACATCTGCCGTATAAGCATACTCAAATGTAATTTTAAACTGCTCGTTCCACGGGCCGTTATTCTTAATATCACTTTCTGTATATCCAAATGAACTGAAATCAGGCACTGTAACATTTGCAAGCGTTGTGGGTGCGGTGGTAGTTTCTTTTTCAAACAAACCGAGAGAATTTGCCGCATAAAATCCGCCTGCGGCAACTGCCGCAACAATCAGAACGGCAATTATTATTTTTGTAATCTTCTTTTTCTTTTCTTTTTCTTTTCTCTTAGCCTCACGCTGAGCCTCTCTTGCACGGTGAAGCTCCTGCTGTTTTGCCTCCTGCTCGGCAGAATCAACAGTCCTTTCAGCATCATCGCCGACCTGCGATACAGTTGCCGCTTTTGCTACTACCGACGGAGCAGCGTTCAAAAGTTCCCTGTAATCATAAATTGTCTGAATACGTTTTTCAGGGTAAATCTGAAGTCCGCCGCCGAGTGCCTTAATAACATGAGCAGGGATTTTTTCAGCAATCCTGTTCGGTATCATAAGTTTATCGTTTGACTCTCTTGAAACAGCGTCAGGCGGATTTGTACCCACAAGTGCTCTGTAAATACAGGCAGAAAAAGCATAAATATCCGTAGCAGGGCAGACCTTATGATTATTGTCGTACTGCTCAAGGGCAGTATAGCCTGCGTGTTCATTAAATTCAAGTTTGCTTGACGCATAATTGCACTCGTTAATGCAAAATCCTGCAAGCCTTACCTTACCGTCTCTGCAAAGAACAAGATTATCGGGGTTGATTCCGCCGTGAATAATTCCGTTTGAATGAAGATTTTCAAGTGTAGTAAGAACAGGCATAAACATAAGCCTTGCCTTGTCCCACAAAATATTGTTTTCATCTGTCTTAAGAAGAAAATCATGCAGAGTTACATAATCTGTTTTCTCGCATACTGCATATGCCGTCTGATTTGCCTCAAAAACATCAAGCACCGGGATAACGGCTGAAAGCGTGTTCATACTGCGCAGAGTCTGCCACAATTTTATGAATTCAACCTTATACGAGGCATAATTTTTTCTGAAGCGCTCACGGATATGAACATCATTATTACCCTCAAGCCTGTTTGAAATACCTTTCGGCAGAAATTCACGGATTGTAACAACAGCATCCTTTTGCATATCGTAGCCGATATAAGTAACGGCGTCACTTTCCTCATTAATAACATTGCCGACTGCGTATCTTGAAGCAAGCACGGTTTTGCGCTGAAGATAAAGCATAGGAGTAACACTGTCATTATCAAAGCCGCACTGAGTACACACACTGCCCGAAGTTAATTTTTCAAAACAATTCATACAAATATTATCTGCAAAATCCATCGTTATCACCTTATATCCTTGTAGATATATTAATACATTACATAGTTTAACAACTGCCGCCCTTTTTGTCAAGCAAGGGTGCTTGATAAAAAATGCATTATGTTATATAATCAGTATAACTTAAAATTATTAACAGAGATTAATCACAAGAGGTATAAACTATGAATTTTACAAAATTACAAAACGGAATGTGCGACGGTTTTGTTCTTCTTAAAAAATGTGAAGAAAAGAAAGCAAAAAACGGCTCGGCATATCTTGATTTAATTATAGGAGATAAAGACGGCGAACTGCCTGCAAAACTGTGGGATTACAACGGCGGAAATATGTTTGAGACTGAAATGGTTGTTAAAATCAGAGGAACTGTTGAGCAGTACAACGGCAAAGAACAGTTCAGAATTGCACAAATCCGCCCTGCATCTGCATCCGACAATTACAACATTGCCGACCTTGTGCCTGCGTCGGAAGTGGGCGGTGCGCAGATTTTCGATATGCTTATGAGGCGTGTTAACGCTTTTAAAGACAGTGACCTGAAAGCCGTTGTTTCTTCAATTATGCAGGATAAAAAAGATATTCTTGTCACCTGCCCTGCCGCATTCAGACTGCACCACGCAATGATCGGCGGCCTTATGCTGCACACAATCTCCATAGTCAGAATGGCAGAGGAAATTTGTAAGATTTACCCAAATATTGACAAAGATTTGCTTTTATCGGGCGCAATTCTGCACGATGTTGCTAAAACGTGGGAGTTTGAACTTTCCAAATCGGGTCTTGTAAAAAGCTATTCAACAGAGGGCGAACTGATAGGCCATCTTGTTAAAGGCGCAATATATGTTGAAGAAAAGGCAAAAGAACTCCACATAAAAAGCGAAAAAATTGCCCTGCTTGAACATATGATTTTAAGCCATCACGGCGTGCCCGAATTCGGCTCGCCCGTAAGACCGATGTTTTTAGAGGCAGAAATTCTGTCATCACTTGACACGCTCGACGCCGCTATTTTTGAAATCAACAGTGCAACAAGCAAGGTTGAAAAGGGAGCATTTACCGACAGGCAGTGGGCGCTTGACAACAGAAAACTCTATAACCACGGGCTTTCATCAACAGAGCACAAAGTTAACTTAGGAGAGTAACGATGGAAAATACAACCGAAAACTGGACTGAAATTGCCATAACAGTTTCAACCGCCGACATTGACAGGGCAGGAAACATAGCCAATATGGTTGTACCTTACGGTATTTACATAGAAGACTATTCAGCACTTGAAGAAGAAACGCTTGAGATTGCCCACATTGATTTAATTGAGCAGTCACTGCTTGAAAAAGACAGAACAAAGGGCATTATTCACGTTTATGTAAATCCGCACGAAAATCCGCTTGAGGCAGTTTCTTTCATCAGGGAACGCCTTCAAAGCGAAGAAATTCCTTTTGAAATTAAAATTGCCGACTGCAAAACAGAAGACTGGGTTAACAACTGGAAGCAATATTTTCACCCGATGCCGATAGGCAGAAAACTTCTTATAAGACCGGCTTGGGAGGACGAATACGACCCGCAGGGCAGAACTGTTCTGCACATCGAACCGGGGCTTGCATTCGGCACAGGCAGCCACCCGACAACAAAACTCTGCCTTGAAACGCTTGAAAACTACATAAACGAAAATTCAACAGTGCTTGACATCGGCTGCGGCAGCGGAATTCTGTCTATAGCAAGCCTGCTGCTCGGCGCAAAATCTGCTTTCGGCGTTGATATTGACAAACTTGCAGTCAAAACCGCGCTCCAAAATGCCAAAGAAAACGGCTTTGAACCGCCTGTTTTTAACGCTGTAAACGGAAATCTTTCCGACAAAGTTACAGGAAAATACAACGTAATTGCTGCCAACATTGTTGCTGATATTATTATGGATTTCAACAAAGAAGTCGGTAATTTTCTTGACAAAGACGGCGTATATATTACGGGCGGAATTATAGACAGCCGTAAAGATGAGGTTATTTATTCCTTTGAGCAGAACGGCTTTAAGATTATTGAAAATTTTGAAGAAAAGGGCTGGAATGTTTTTGTCTGCAAAGCAAAATAAAAAAACTGAGAGGTAAAATTTATGAAAACGGCATTAATTATACTGATTGTATTAATCGTAATTGCTGTCATTTTTGTGCTGTTATGCGGTTTCATCTTCAACGAGGCAGTATGGCGCAAGCAGCTGCCGATACCTGAATTTTTTGTAAATATGCTTGCAGGCAATGAAGATAACGGCAATAATCAGTTTGACAGTGACCATGAAAAGGCGCTTGAAACTTTTGTCAGTTTACCGTTTGAAACTGTTGAAATGACTGCCGAAAACGGCGAAAAAATGCACTGCAAAATACTTGTACCGCCAATCTCAAACGGCAAGCTCATTATAGCGTGCCACGGAGCAAGGAGCAGCGGAGTCGGCGAATTCTGCTTTATGAAAGACTATTTCTGCCGAAACGGATTTACGCTGATTATGCCCGACCACCGAGGTTGCGGAGAGAGTGAAGGCAAGTTTTTAGGCTATGGCACACATGAGTCAGAAGACACGCTGAAATGGCTTGATTATGCGAAAAATCGCTTCCCCGAACTTGATATTTTTCTGCTTGGTGTATCTATGGGCGCAGCTACAGTGCTTATGATGAGCGACAGGGTTTCACCCGATGATGTTAATGGAATTATATCCGACTGTGCCTACACATCGGTTAAAGATGAATTTTCGTATCAGGTTAAAACGTCTTTCCACTTTCCCACCCGACCGCTGCTTGACATATGCAACATTTACTGCAAAGCGCTGTGCAAATACGGTTTTAAAGACGCCGAGCCGATAGAGCATATAAAAAAAGCCAAAGTGCCGATTTTATTCATTCACGGCAAGGCTGATGACTTTGTGCCGTTTTTTATGGAAAAACAGTTATATGATGCCTGCACATCGGAAAAAACACTTGTTGAAGTAGACGGTGCAGTTCACGCACGCAGTTATTACACCAACCCGACACAATATGAAACCGCAATGAATGAGTTTATAAAAAAATACAGTCAGTAATATAAAAACGCCCGTGATTTTCACGAGCGTTTTTTTGTTTGTTCGGCGGGGTGAAGGCACCCCGCCCTACGAAAACTTTATTGTAATTCCGTAGGGGTCGGCGTCCTCGACGACCCGTTGCATATAAAATTTTATAATGCCTTTGTTTCGATTTCTTCCATAATATTTTCGATGAACTTATCAAGCGTCATTGCGCCGAGTTCACCGTCTTTTCTTGAACGTACAGAAATTGTGCCGTTTTCAATATCCTTATCGCCTGCGATAATCATATAAGGCACTTTTTCAAGCTGAGCGGCTCTGATTTTGAAGCCTGTTTTTTCAGACCTGTCATCAATTTCACAGCGAATACCCTTTGCCTCAAGCGCTTTTTTAACATCATAAAGATAATCAAGATGCCTGTCGGCAATCGGAAGAAGCTTAACCTGAACGGGAGCAAGCCATGTAGGATAAGCACCTGCAAAATGCTCTGTAAGAATACCGATAAATCTTTCAATACTGCCGAATACAACTCTGTGAATCATAATCGGTCGGTGCTTTTCACCGTCTGCACCGATGTATTCAAGTTCAAATCTTTCAGGCAACTGGAAATCAAGTTGAATCGTTCCGCACTGCCATGTTCTGCCAAGGCAGTCTGTAAGATGGAAGTCAAGTTTCGGGCCGTAGAATGCACCGTCACCCTCGTTTACCTCATAATCATAACCTAGTTCGGTAATAGCGTCACGGAGTGCATCTGTTGCAATATCCCAGTCTTCCTTTGCGCCCATTGAATCCTCGGGCTGTGTTGAAAGTTCAATATGATATTCAAATCCGAATGTACTGTAAACCTTATCAATCAGACTTACTACACCCTTGATTTCATCTTTAATCTGCTCACGTGTCATAAATATATGAGCATCATCCTGTGTAAAGCAGCGAACACGCATAAGACCGTGAAGTGCGCCTGAAAGTTCGTGTCTGTGTACCAAACCGAGTTCGCCCATTCTTAAAGGAAGTTCCTTGTATGAGTGCATTTTTGTTTTATAAACAAGAATGCCGCCCGGGCAGTTCATAGGCTTAACTGCAAAATCAGTATCATCAATTACTGTAGTATACATATTTTCTTTATAATGATCCCAGTGACCGCTTCTTTCCCACAAAGCACGGTTGAGCATCATAGGGGACTGAATTTCATCATAGCCTGCGGCACGGTGAATTTCTCTCCAGTAATCAACAAGTGTATTCTTTAAAATCATACCCTTTGGCAGAAAGAACGGAAATCCCGGACCCTCTTCCATAATAGTAAAAAGTTCAAGTTCTTTACCGATTTTTCTGTGGTCACGCTTTTTAGCCTCTTCAAGCATTGTTAAATGCTCTTCAAGCATAGATGCCTTCGGGAATGCAGTACCGTAAACACGGCAGAGCATCTTATTTTTAGCGTCGCCGCGCCAGTATGCGCCTGTGCAGTTTGTAAGTTTGAAAGCCTTAACAACTTTCATATCCATAAGGTGAGGACCTGCGCAGAGTTCCGTAAATTCACCCTGCTTATAAAAACTTATCGGCTCGCCTTTTTCAGCGTGTTCATTAATGAGTTCAACCTTGTACGGCTCATTCTTTTCTTCCATTAACTTAATCGCATCGATAGGCTCGAGTTCAAATTTTTCAATCTCAAATCCTTCCTTGACAATCGCTTTCATTTCTTTTTCAATTTTCTCCAAATCTTCGGGCGAAAACGGCTTTTCAGCATCAAAATCATAATAAAATCCATCGTCAATGGCAGGACCGATAGTAAGTTTCACATCGGGGTAAAGCCTTTTAACAGCCTGTGCCATAATGTGAGAGGCGGTGTGGTTGAAAGTTTTTCTGCCGTCTTTATCATCAAATGTCAGCACCTCAAAATCGCAGTCGCAGTCAACAACCGTTCTTAAATCTTTAACCTCTCCATTGATCCTACAGGAGCAGGCATTTCTGTAAAGACCCATTGAAATTTCTTTTGTAATGTCAGCCGCCGTAAGCGGTGATGAAAATTCCTTAACAGAGCCGTCTTTTAATGTAACTTTCATAACTATCTCTCCTTAAAATAAAAAATAACACCCTGCGATAAACACAGGGTGAATAAATATCCACGGTTCCACCTGAATTGCGCACAAAAATGCGCCTCTCTGTGCCTTATAACGCAGGCAAAACGGCCGTTATTAGCGGCTCTCGGGGGTGGTGGCTTACGACCTTTTAATATGCCGATTTCAGCAGACACGACACTCTCTGAAATAAAAAACTTCGCAGTCTTGTTCCCGTCAACGATTTATCATATTCATTATAACACCGATTCAACCTTTGTCAACAGGTTATTTTTTACACATTTAAAGCATTATTTTTTTACCGATTTGTAAACTTTAACGATTTTTGAACATTGTAAACTTGACATATACAAGATATAGGTGTATTATATTTTAGTAATTCTAAATACTGATTTAGATTTCAAACTTTTTTTAGATTGCATTAAACTGTACCTTTTCTGATGAATTTTTACTTTTAAAAAGAATATTAACAGAAGGAGGTGCTATTGAATGATGAGTATAGGCGTAGCTATTGCCGTTATTGCTGTTGTTGCCGTAGTTTTCGGCGTAATAGGTTTCTTTGCAGGTTCCGAACACAGAAGAAAAGCGAACGAAAAAGAAATCGGTTCTGCCACAAGCGAAGCAACAAAAATTATGAACAATGCTTTATCAGAGGCTGAGAAGACTAAAAAAGCAAGCCTTATTGAAGCAAAAGATGAAATACACAAACTGCGTTCGGATGCGGATAAAGAAATCCGTGAAAGACGAAGTGAAGTTCAGCGCCAGGAAAACAGACTTAATCAGAGAGAAGAATATCTTGATAAAAGGGCTGATTCCATTGAGGCAAAGAACGAAAATCTCAGCATAAAACAAAAAGAAATTGAAGAAAAATTACTCGAAATTGATAGCATCAAGAAAAGCCAGTTTGATATGCTGGAAAAAATATCAGGTTTAACACAGGAACAGGCTAAAGAGCAGCTGCTCAGTTCCCTTTCAGACGAACTTGATACTGAAAAAAGCAAAAGAATTATTGAAAATGAGCAGATGATAAAAGATCAGAGCAATATTATTGCCCGTGAAATTATCGGAACTGCCATTCAGCGCTGTGCCGCTGAACACACAGCCGAAACAACCGTTTGCGTTGTTGCACTGCCGAACGATGAAATGAAAGGCAGAATAATCGGCAGAGAGGGCAGAAACATTCACTCTCTCGAAACAATAACAGGCGTTGAATTTATTATTGACGATACGCCCGAGGCAATCACGGTAAGTTCATTTGACCCGGTAAGAAGGGAAATTGCACGGCTTACACTTGAGCGCCTTATTCAGGACGGCAGAATTCACCCGACAAAGATTGAAGAACTTTACGAAAAATCAAAGCGTGAAGTTGAATACACCATTAAACAAGAGGGTGAAAAGGCTGTTCTTTCCGCTAACTGCGGTTCAATTCACCCCGAACTTGTTAAACTGCTCGGCAAACTCAAATACCGTACTTCCTACGGTCAGAGCGTACTGCGCCACAGTCTTGAAGTAAGTTATATTGCAGGTCTTATGGCGGCTGAACTCGGTGCAGATGAAAAGACGGCACGCCGTGCAGGTCTTCTGCACGATATAGGCAAGGCTCTTGACCATGAATTCGAAGGCTCACACGTTGCACTCGGCGTTGAATACGCACGCAAGTACAAGGAAAACGAAACTGTTCTAAACGCCATTCAGGCTCACCACGGCGAAGTAGAATGCAAAACCGTTGTTGCCTGCCTTGTTCAGGCTGCCGACGCTGTTTCTGCATCACGCCCGGGTGCAAGAAGAGAAAATATTGAAAATTACATCAAACGCTTACAGCAGCTTGAAGAGATTTCAACAAGCTTCAACGGCGTTGAAAAAGCATTTGCACTTCAGGCAGGCCGTGAAGTAAGAGTTATGGTTAAACCCGAAAAGATTAAGGATGACAGAATGCCTTACATCGCAAGAGAAATTGCGAAAAAAATTGAGGCAGAGATGGAGTATCCGGGTCAGATTAAAGTCAATATTATCCGTGAATCACGCGCATTTGATGTTGCAAAATAAAACTTTGATAAATGGCAGGATTTTTAACCCCTGCCATTTTTAATTCTTTTGGTTCAGAGTAAGGCGGTATGAGTTCACCCCGCCCTGCGAAAATTATAACAAGGAGAAGATAATATTTATGATTAAACACATTGTATGCTTTAAACTGAAAGACAATTCACCTGAAAAGAAAGAAGAAGCAAAAGCAAGACTGCTTTCAATGAAAGGCAAGGTAGACCTTTTACGGGATATTGAAGTCGGCGCAGATTTTCTTGGCTCACCAAGGTCTTACGATATTATTTTGCAGGTAACTCTTGACAGCAGAGAGGCACTTGATTTGTATCAGAAAGACGAATACCACTGCTCCTATGTAAAAACATATATGCACGAAGTTATGGAAAGTTCGGTTGCAGTGGATTATGAAATATAGTTTAATGATACAATTCGTTTTCTCTTTAATAAAAGGTGAAACCGCTTACGGTACGTTATGATATTATTATTTCCACCTCATAAGTCACCTGCGGTAACAGCTTCCCCTTGAGGGGAAGCCTTTTTTATTTTCCGTCAAAATACACAATTTATGAGCATTTTTTTCTATATGTGAAATGTTCTTTTTACTGATAATTCCATTGACGGAACATCGGTATTATGGTATGATATTATTATATATTTAAGTAAGTATATTATAATTAAGAATTGTAAGAAATTACAGGAGGAATAAGTGATGGATAATGAAAAAGAAATAGACATTGACTTAGGGAAAATATTTTTTATGATGAAAAAAAGGATAATTTACATTATCCTTGCAACAATGATATGTGCGATTGTTTCAGGCTGTGTTACAGAGTTCTTTATCACGCCTAAATACACAACATCATGCTCTATGCTCGCATCTAACAAAGCAAGCATAAACGGTATAAATACACAAAATCCGAATGATATTACTGCATCGCAGCAGCTTGTAAAAACCTACATTTTTGTACTTACAAGTGATTCTGTGCTGGAAGAAGTAATTAAAGCGCTTGACCTTGATATAACCACAAATCAGCTGAAAGGTATGATTACCTGCTCACAGCACGAGGAAACGCAGGGTTTCCGTGTTTATGTAACGAGCAACGACCCCGTTCTTTCGGCAAACATCTGCAACGCCATTGCCGATGTTGCACCCGACCATGTTGTTGACAAAATCAAAACAGGTACAATTTCAATAATCGACTATGCAAAAGTACCGTCTGCACCGTCGTCACCAAACCTTAAAAAGAATATTGTCATCGGCGCTGCAATCGGATTTCTTGTATCATTCATAGGTTTCTTCGGCTATGAACTGTTTGACACAACAATTACAAGTGAAAAAGATATTGAACGCGAATTTGATATTCCGCTGCTCGGCTCAATACCGAAACTTATTCCTGCCATGGAAAAAGAAACAGCGGCAAATGCCTTGGAAGATAAAACGGCAAAAACCAAAAAGCAAAAAAGATTTTCAAAGAAAGGAGATAAATAATTATGGCACTCTTCAACAGAAAGAAAAAGTCGGAACTTAACACAGGCACGGTCTTTTCAAGAGAAGACCCTAAAAAGATGCTCTGCGCAGAATCTCCTTTCGTTGTAAAGGAAGCATATTCCTCTATCAGAACAAATCTTATGTTCACCCAGCAGGGCGAAGCGTGCCCCATTTTCGTTGTAACAAGCCCCACGGCAAACAACGGTAAAACAATCAACAGTATCAACCTTGCAATTTCATTTGCACAGATGGGCAAAAGAACCCTGCTGATTGACGCTGATATGAGAAACCCCACTATTCACAGAATGTTTTCCATTCCGGTTAAAAACGGCCTTTCCGAAATTCTTGCAGGACTTACCGACAATATTACCGTTTCAAAAACAGAAATCGAAAATCTTTCCATTTTAACATCAGGCAAAATTCCGCCGAACCCCACGGAACTTCTTGCCTCTCCGAGAATGGATAAATTACTGAGTTTCGTTAAAGAACATTACGACTGCGTATTTATTGACACTCCGCCCGTAAACCTTGTTACAGACGCTACGGTTTTTGCACAGAAATCAACAGGCTATGTGCTGATTGTAAAAGCAAATATCAGCGACACTACCGACATTAAAACCGCACTTTCAAACATCAAGGGTATTGACGGCAATGTACTCGGCATTATTCTTAACGATATTTCGTCAAGCAGACACAAGTATTATTCATATTACAGAAAATATGATTACAAGTATAAATACAGTTACGGATACGGCTATGGCTACGGATACGGCCACAGAGCAAAATAACGGATTAAAATTTTCACTCTCACAGCGCAGGTGATTTTATGAACAAACGCAGCAGAATTCAGTTTGTGTTTGAATATATAACAGATATGTGTGCACTTTTTTTTGCAGGCATATCATCATATGAAATAAGCCTTTCAATCGGCAAAATGCCTGATGTAACGGCAGATGATAAACTCGCATATTTATTTCTTTCGTGGATTTCGTTCACGGTTATATACCTTGGCTTTGCCTCGTCAATGAATCTTACAAAAAGAGGCAGAGCAATGGAAACACTGTATGTTTTAAGAAATACTCTGCTTACATTTATGTCTATAGCGGTTTTACTGCTGCTTACAAAAAACACTTTGATTCAGTCAAGATATTTCTTTATTATATCAACAGTGCTGTACTTCCTGCTTTCATCGGCCGGCAGATATGTTTTAAAACGAATTCTTATCTACAAATTTGCAAGTTCAAAAATAGCAACGCTTACGGGCGTTATCACAATCAGCGAACGGGCAGAAGAATTTTTACAGAGTTTTGAAAACAGCTGGGATAAAAAAATTGTCGGCATCGCAATTCTTGACGCTGTTGAAGAAAACGGTGTTTTTAAATACTATCGGCCCGAGAAGGAAATCAGCGAAAACGGAAATGTGATTGTAAAATATTCTGAAAAACTTGAAACCGTCAGGGAAATTGCAGGCGTGCCCGTTGTTGCAAACAAAGACAATTTTATCAAATGGATAAGAAGTTCATCGCTTGACGAAATTTTTATAAACGCCCCTGCTGAAACTTTTTCAAGGTTTGAAGGCTTTATTGAAGAAATCGAAAGTATGGGAATAACGGTTCACATCAACATTCCCGTTATTGAAAAAATTGTTGACGCAAGTGACTTTGACAATCTGAAATGCGAAATGTTTGCAGGCAAAGCAATGGCAACATTTACGGCAAAAGAAATGAGCTTTGCAGCAATTATTTTCAAAAGAATTTTTGATGTTATCATTTCATTTTTTGGCTGTCTTATTTCTCTGCCGATTATCCTTATCACGGCAATTCCGCTTCTTATTGAATCAAAAGGGCCGCTTATTTTCAAACAGCCCCGTGTTGGTAAAAACGGCAGAATCTTTTACATATACAAACTGCGTTCAATGTATGCAGACGCTGAAGAACGCAAAAAAGAACTGATAGATAAAAACGAAATGGACGGTCTTATGTTCAAAATGAGCGAAGACCCGAGAATTACAAAAGTAGGCAAATTCATCAGAAAAACAAGTATTGACGAACTGCCGCAGTTTTTCAATGTGCTTAAAGGCGATATGAGCCTTATAGGCACAAGGCCGCCGACAGTTGACGAATTTGAGCAGTATCAGAGCCACCACAAACGCCGGCTTTCAATCAAACCCGGAATTACGGGAATGTGGCAGGTAAGCGGCAGATCTGACATTCAGGATTTTGAAGAAATCGTAAAACTTGACTGCGAATATATTGACAACTGGTCGCCTGTGCTTGATATAAAAATACTTTTCAAAACAGTTAAAGTTGTTTTTAAGGGCAGCGGCGCAAAATAATTCAAAAATGCAAAAAATTTAAAAATAAGGCAAAAAAATATGAAAATTGCAATGATTGGGCATAAAAGAATACCGTCACGCGAAGGCGGAATAGAAATTGTTGTAACCGAACTTGCATCAAGAATGGCCGCGCTCGGCAACAGCGTTACCGCCTACAACAGGTCGGGTTCTCATGTTTCGGGCAGTCAGTTTTCGACGGCAGAAAAATTAAAAGAATATAACGGCGTAAAAATCATTACAGTACCGACGCCGAAAAGCAGCAAATTAAACGCAATCGTTTACAGTGCACTGGCATCGGTCAGAGCGTCGTTTTCAAGATACGATGTTGTCCATTTTCACGCCGAAGGTCCTGCCGCAATGTGCTTTTTGCCGAAACTGCTTGGCAAAAAAATTGTTGTTACAATCCACGGGCTTGACTGGCAGCGTTCCAAATGGGGCGGCTTTGCCACGAAATTCCTTTTGTTCGGTGAAAAAACAGCAGTAAAATATGCCGATGAAATTATTGTGCTTTCAAAATCGGCTCAAAATTATTTTCTTGAAAAATACGGCAGAGAAACAGTATTTATTCCAAACGGAATTACAAAGCCGAAAAAACTTGACGCAAATATAATTACCGAAAAGTTTTCACTTAAAAAAAATAATTATCTTCTCTATCTCGGCAGAATAGTGCCTGAAAAAGGCATTCACTATCTTATTGAGGCATACAAAAAAACTGATATAAAAATGCCGCTCGTTATTGCAGGCGGCTCAAGCCATACGGAAGAATATTTTGCTCAGCTTAAAGACTCAGCAAAAGGCAAAAACATTATCTTCACCGATTTTGCAGACGGCGATTTGCTGACGGAACTTTACTCAAACGCATATATTTACATTCTTCCGAGCGACCTTGAAGGTATGCCGCTCAGCCTGCTTGAGGCTATGAGTTTCGGCAACTGCTGTCTTACTTCGGATATTGCAGAATGTACCGAAGTATGCGAAGAAAACGCAGTTTATTTCAAAAAAAGCGATATTGACGATTTAACCGAAAAATTAAATTATCTTATAAACAATCCAAACGAAGTTCAGAAATACAGGAACATATCGTCGGATTACATAACAGCAAAATACAACTGGAACAAAATCACCGAAAAGACCTTGAATTTATATGAAAAATGAAACCGTTAAAAACAGAATAGTATGGGTAGACAATGTTAAAAATATCGCCTTTATTTTAGTGGCTCTCGGGCATATGTTTCAGGGGCTTATAAAAGCAGGCGTTATGCAGATAAGCGACGGCTTTATATTTTTTAACACATTTATCTACAATTTTCACATTCTCTTATTTTTTATATGCAGCGGTTATCTTTATCAGAAAACGGCAGTTGTAAACAACTTAAAAAGTTACGGAAATAATGTGCTGAAAAAAGCGCTGTCACTCGGAATTCCGTATTTTGTTTTTTCAATAATATCCTATTTTCTGAAAGTCATTTTTTCTGACAGTGTAAATTCACAGGCAGGCGGATTTTTTGAAACACTGTTTGCAAATCCTATGCCGCCGTACTGGTTTTTATACACATTATTTATTATTTTCCTTATCATTCCGACTGCAAAAAGCAAAAAATCTGCCGCCGTAATGCTTGGAGTCAGTACCGCTGTTTTTATTGCGGTTACTTCAACGATTGATTTTGCACCTCAGTCAGAATTTTATGTGCAGTTTGTTTATAAAACTGCGCTTTACCTTGTATGGTTTGTGCTCGGAATTCTGCTTGCAGAAGTTAAACTTGAAAAAATCTTTTCTCCTTTCTGGATAATATCGCTTATTATTGCAGGCATTGCCACTTATTTCAGCATAGGCGCAAAAATGCAGGAGGAATATTTTGTAAAATACCCTATTGGCGTTCTTGCCTGCTTCGGCGTTATCGGCACAGTCGGCTGGCTGTTCAGAAAAAATATACAGCCACGTTTTCTGGAGTTCCTTTCAAAATACTCCATGTCGGTATTTCTTATGCACACAATTTTCTCGGCAGGTCTGCGTGCCGTACTTTTAAAATTAAACGTCACAAATTCGGCGCTGCACATAATTGCAGGCGTCATAGCATCATTTGTACTGCCTGTTATTGCACAGATTATTATGGAAAAACTGCATCTTGATTTTGTAATTTATCCTTTAAAATACATAAAACTCGGCAAAAAAACACAGAAGAAGGAAAACAAATGAAAATTCTTATGGTAAACAAGTTTCTGTATCCAAACGGAGGGTCTGAAACATATATATTCCGCCTTGGTGAAGAACTCATAAAAAGAGGCCACGAAGTACAGTATTTCGGTATGGAGCACGAAGGCAGATGCGTCGGCAATCACGCCGAACAATACACACAGGATATGGATTTTCACACGGCGTCAACGCTCAAAAAGCTTTCCTACCCGCTTAAAACGATATATTCTGCCGATGCAAAAAAGAAAATGGCTGTGGTTTTAAACGATTTTCAGCCGGATATTGTTCACCTTAATAATTTCAACTACCAACTTACGCCGAGCATTATCACGGCTGTTCGTGAATATGAAAAAAAAATCGGCAAAAAGATAAAAATTGTTTATACAGCACACGATTATCAGTTAATCTGCCCTAATCATATGCTTTATAATAACGGCAAAATCTGTGAAACCTGCCTTGGCGGCAGGTTCATAAACTGCACAAAAGGCAGATGTATTCACTCATCACTTGCAAAAAGCATTATCGGCACGGCAGAAGGTTATTTCTGGAAAATGAAAAACGTTTACAAAAACATTGACCTTATCATCTGCCCAAGCGCCTTTATGAAGAAAAAACTTGACACCAACCCGATTTTTGCAGATAAAACAGTTGCACTTCACAATTTTATTCAGCCTGAAAAAACGGCCGAAGTGCCGAAAAAAGACGGTTATGTGCTTTATTTCGGCAGATTTGACGAGGAAAAAGGTGTAAAATTATTTGAAAAACTGAGCGGTATTAAACTTGTCTGCGCAGGTTCGGGAAATCTTGAAGAATACATAAACGCCCTGCCAAACACCGAAAATGTCGGTTTCAAATCAGGCGAAGAACTTAAAAATCTTATAAAAAATGCAGTCTGCTCCGTTTACCCAAGCGTGTGGTACGAAAACTGCCCGTTTTCAGTTATGGAAAGCATTATGCTCGGCACACCTGTTGTGGGTGCAAACATCGGCGGTATTCCCGAATTGATTGACAACGGCAAAACCGGACTGCTGTTTGAGCCGAACAACGCAGAAGATTTTGAAAGCAAAATCAAAACAATTCTCAATAATCCTGCTTTAACAGAAGAAATGAACAAAAACTGCCTTAATAAACAGTTTGACACTGTTTTTGACTACACGGAAAAACTGCTGAATCTTTACCGAATATAACGGAGAAAAAATGGAACATAAAAAAATATACTACCGCGAAATCAATATAGCAAGAGGCTTTGCTTTATTATTCGTAGTTTTTGGGCACTCCTTTCCCGATGCTGCCGCACCGTTCAATATGGTTTACCACATCTGCTACAGTTTTCATATGGGATTGTTTTTCATCCTTTCGGGCTTTGTTGCCGCAAATAAATTCATCAGCCGTGACTATAAAATTTCAACCGAAATAAAGAAGAAATCAATCAGACTGATGATACCCTATTTTGTTTTTTCAGTCATAACGCTTGTTTTGAAAGTTTTTACCGAAAAATTTGCAAACAACCCATTTTCACTTAAAGACAGCTGGAAAATTTTTATAGGTGTAAACCCGAACGGCGGTCTGTGGTTTTTATGGGCTCTGTTCGTCATTTCGGTAATATTTATTCTCCTCGGCAAACTGAAACACAATCTTGTTTACTTTACCGTTTTCGCAATTACTGTATATGCAATAAAACCGATTATCCCTCCGGATTTTACCTCTGTTTTTAAATATACAATTTTCTACACAATCGGCATATTCATATGCAAATATTATGATGCATTTAAAAAATATATTTTAAATCCCTACTGTGCCGGTGCAATGCTTATTTTATTCTGTGCACTGCATATATTCAAAATCAAAACAGACTATATAATAACATGCCTTTCGGCAAGCATTTTTATACTGACACTGTCGCTTTACATAGTAAAATTCAAAGAAAAAGCAAAATTCATTTACAAAATATTTGATGAACTCGGAACTTACAGTTACGATATTTACCTTTTAAGTTATTTCGTGCAGGTGCCTCTGAGGGTGGTATTCAAATCAATATTCCCTATTCCCGAATTACTTCTGTATTTTCTTATGTTCATACTCGGAACGATTGTTCCTTACATCGCAAGCAAATTCATACTACGAAAAGTCCCGATTTTCAATCTGCTTCTTTTCGGAAATAAAAGAAAGGCAGCGAAATCAAATGGCTAAAAAATTAAACGGAACGGTTATTGTTACATACAGATGCAACGCAAGATGCAATATGTGCAACAGATACAAAAAGCCGTCAAACCCCGATGAGGAAATCAGCCTTGAAACAATCAGAAAACTGCCCCCGATGTACTTTACAAACATCACGGGAGGCGAGCCGTTTATAAGGCAGGATTTAAAAGATATTGTTCGTGAACTCTATAAAAAGAGCGACAGAATTGTTATCTCCACCAACGGCTTTTTTACAGACAGAATCATTGATTTGTGCAAGGAATTTCCAAATGTCGGCATACGCATTTCAATCGAAGGCTTAGAAGAAACAAACAACAAAATCAGAGGGCTTGAAGACGGCTTTAACAGAGGTCTTACAACTCTTAAAAAACTCACACAAATGAAACACCCCGATGTAGGTTTCGGTATGACGGTGCAGGACGCCAACGCCAAGGATTTAGTGCCTCTTTACAAGCTTTCAGACGAGATGAATATGGAATTTGCCACTGCATCTCTTCACAACTCTTTCTACTTTGTCGAGGCGAAAAACATTATCAAAGACCGACCTATGGTTGCACAGAATTTTGAAGACCTTATCAACGAGCTTCTTAAAAGCAACAGCCCCAAAAAGTGGTTTCGGGCATACTTCAATCACGGCTTAATCAACTATATTTACGGGCAGAAAAGACTGCTTCCCTGCGATATGGCGTTTGACACTTTCTTTATTGACCCTTACGGCGATGTTATGCCATGCAACGGCACAAAAGAAAAGCAGGTTATGGGCAATCTTAATGAACAAAGCTGGGATGAACTCTGGAACAGCGAACAGGCGGAAAAAGTGCGCAAAGTAGTCAGAAACTGCGACAGAAACTGCTGGATGATAGGTTCTGTTTCCCCCGCTATGCACAAATACATAATGACTCCTGCTATGTGGGTTATCAAACACAAATTCCTAAGATTTTTCAAAGATAAAAAATACAGTATGTACGAACTGCCGATTGTCAGTGACTATGAAAACGGCAGAGTTACAAAAGAAGAACTTGACAAACTTTCAACCTGCGATATGAACGCCGTTGTAAACGACGGTCTGTCAGACACATCACGTGAGCAGCTGAAAAACAAAACCGGTGAAGAAATCGTAGACGCAGATATTTCTGCACAGATCGGCAAATAAATTTTTAAGAGTGGTTTAATGAACATTGTAACAATACTGGCAAGCGGTGCCGGAGTTCGTTTTGGCAGTAATATACCAAAACAGTTTCACAAAATTAACGGCAAAATGGTAATTGAATATGTTGCCGAGGCAATATTGGAAGCAGAAAAGGTTGACAGAGTTTTAATTGTTACCAATGTTGAGCTCAACAAAAACTATCTGACATCTTTCTCGCATACAGAAAATATTGATATAATTAACGGCGGCAACACCCGAAACTACTCTCTTTTTAATGCACTTAAATTTATCAATGATAATTACGGCTGCGAAAAACTTATAGTCTGCGACGCTGTGCGCCCTATGATTACAAGCGAACTTATTGACAGCTACCTTTCTCTGCTTGACAGTAATGATGCAGTTGTTACCGCTCAAAAAATAACCGACTCGCTTGGCTGTTATGATATCTCGCCTATTCATAGAGACAGGTATTACCTTATGCAGTCGCCGGAGGGCTTTAACTTTCCTCTGCTTTACAGCCATTTTGACCCTGAAAGCAAACTTACTGAAGTTACTCAGCAATTACCGAAAAACAGTAAAATCTATCTTAATTTTAATTTTACAAACAATTTTAAACTAACTTACCCTGCTGATTTAAAATATCTTGAATCACTCATAAATGCAGAAAATAATAATGTAAATTATAAAAAAATACTTGATAATGTTACAAGGCTTAACAGATATTTATATGAAAACTACCCAAGCGAAACAAAAACCTGGTCTGTAAGGCTTGAAGAAAATATCTCAAACTTACTGAAAAAATGGCAGATAACAGAATACAGTTTAATTAAAACATCGCATTTCGGTATTATTTTCTTAGCATCAAGCATTAAATACGGAAACTGTGTTTTAAAAATCATACCGCCGTTTATAGGCAGATATGAATCCGAAAAAAGATGTTATCAAAAACTTTCTTCATCTTTTATGTGTGAACTTTATGACTTTGATGATTTCTGCTCGGCACTGTTAATGAAACAACTTGATGACCGTAAAATTCGGATTAACGGCAAACTGCACGCATTTTTTGAAAATGTTATCAGTTCATACAGCGAGATTGATAAATCAGACACTGAGCACAGTAATTATAATGATTATGAAAAAATACTGTTCGGCAAGGCAAATCAAAATAATTTTACTTATAAAAAAGATAAAATTATGAATTATGTCAGCCGTGCGATTGAACTTTATAAAACAACTTTTTCAGACAAGCCCGAATATTTAATTCACGGCGATATGCACAGATATAATCTGATGTACTTTGAAAATAAAATTTTTGCCGTTGACCCAATAGGCTATATTGCACCTTATGAATTTGACATTGCAAGATTTATTGCAACGGAATTTACTGAAAATGAAGCAGGAATATCAACAAATTTTGACAGTTTGATTGATTTTTTTTCAGATATTGCCGATAAAGACAAACTGAAATCAGCTTTGTTTATTGACATTATTTTCAGACTGCACAACAGTATTTTTGAAAATGATTCATTTGACCTTACAGACAAATGGCTGAGAATACTGGAGAAAATTTATGGGTAGAAAAATCAGATTAGAAGAAATACAGGGCTTGGAATTAGATATTCTCAGCAAAGTTTTAAAATTTTTTGATGAAAACAACATCAGTTATTTTACAAGCGGCGGAACTACTCTCGGTGCTGTACGCCACCACGGTTTTATTCCTTGGGATGATGATATTGATTTATATGTTCCGAGAAAAGATTATGATAAACTGATGGCAATTTCCAAAGGCATTCTTATTGACGGTTACATATCAATAAAATCCCCCGGCGACAAGGACTATATCTATCAGTATTGCAAAGCCTGCAACGAAAACACAGTAATATATGAAAAAAATGTTTCAGACAAAAAATATGCAATAGGAATATTTATAGATATTTTTCCGCTTGACAAGCATTACAACAGTAAAATTAAAAACCGCTTTTTAATACTTAAAACACGATGGTACAGAAGTCTGCTTGAAACTGCGTCAAACCAAATAAATTTAAGCAAAAAAGGCAGTTTCAGATGGCTGTTCAAGCAGATTGTAAGAGCAATTCAAAAACCGCTGACAAAAAAGTGGACAGTTGAAAAAACAGCCGCTTATATTGACAATATCGGCAGAAAAATGGAAAATGAAAACACAGATTATCTGGGCGACCTTGTTATGAAAGGCTCGGGGAATGACGATTACTACCCTGCTGAATACTTTAAAGACAGTGTTGACGGAGAATTTGAAGGATTAAAAATTAAAAACCCTGTTGGCTATAAAGAGTATTTAACAGAAATGTATGGGGATTATATGACTCTGCCCCCGAAAGAACAGCAGATTATGCACGGCTTTGATGCGTGGTTTATTGATTAAAATTTATTGGTGAAAGGCATATGAAAAAAATTGCTTTAATTTCAACATACTTTGGTTCTTTTCCGTCATATTTTCGGTTATGGCTTCAAAGTGCAGAGAAAAATGAAAACATAGACTTTTTTATTTACTCTGACTGCAAGCACGGAGATTTGCCGAAAAATATTAAAATTATACCGACTGAATTTGACAATCTGAAAAATAAAATTCAGAATAAATTTGATTTTAAAATTAAACTTGAAACACCTTATAAACTATGCGATTATAAACCTGCTTTCGGTTATATTTTTGAAGAAGATATAAAAGGATACGATTACTGGGGTCACTTTGATTTAGACACAATACTTGGCAAACTTGACGACTTTTTACCTGATGAAGAATATGAAAAAATATATTGTATGGGGCATCTTTGCATTTATCACAACACGCCCGAAAACAACAGGCGGTTTATGCTTGACGGCGCAATGAGTTACAAAGACGCATTTACCACAAACAATATTATGGTATTTGACGAACTTGACGGAATTCATAAAAAATATACTCTTTTAGGTATTAAGAGTTACACCCCTCCGTGTTATGCCGACATCACAAAGTGGATTCATAAATTCAACCGTTCTTTAGTCGGAATTGCTCCGAAAGGATATGTTTACAATTATAAAGAACAAGTTTTCTATTACGAAAACGGCGGTGTTTACAGGGCATATCTGAAAGACGGCGAAATCTGCACTCAGGAATTCAACTATATTCATTTCAGTTCAAGAAAAATGCCGATTCATTTTGAAAATGCCGAAAACTTTTTCATCACTCCCGACGGATTTTTTGAAAAAACAGCGCCCGTCTGCCGTGAAGATTTTGATAAATACAATTACACAAACGAAAAACTTGAAAAAAAGGCGCATAATGAATACAAAAAATGGCGCTTAAAGCGCAAAATCATCAAAATAACCACTTCCGTTAAGGAGAAAATTATATGAACATAGTTCATCTTCAGTTATCGGGCGGAATCGGAGGAATCTCTGTTTTAACAAGGGATTTAGCCGGAATTTCCGACAATAATAATATATTTTACTTCCTTTTTGAGGGAGGCGTTATTGCCGACGATATGGCAAAAAACGGTTCTCTTGTTCACGTTGAAGACGGAAAACATTTTGCATTTTTAAGCGAGGCAAAAAAGTTCACCGCTTTCTGCAAAAAAAATAATGCCGATGTGATTATTGCCCACTCAGGTTCGCCGATATGCCGTTTTCTTGCCACCTATGCAAAAAAACATATAAAAAGTGCAAAATTACTCATTTATTTTCATTCAAACGCTTATCTCGGCAGCTACAAAAACAAAATCAAAAAAATTCTTGACGATAAAATAGAAAAATCGGCTTTCAAAAACTGCGAAAATGCAGTTGCGATTTCAGATTCGGTTAAAGAAAGTTTTGTGAAAAAATACAGTTTTGACCATGATAAAATCAAAGTTGTCTACAACGGCGTTGATACTGAAAAATTTCTTCCCGATTTTAATAAACCAACAGCCTGTTTTACAATTTCATATGTCGGCAGAGTGCTGAAATTCAAAGGAATTCACACACTTATTGAGGCTGCCGCATTACTGCCGTACAACGATATAAAAATTCAGATTATCGGCAGAGCATATGACGGTTATGACAAAGAACTGACTGCACTTGCAAAAGAAAAAAATATTGCCGACCGTATAAATCTCTGCGGCGCTCAGACCGATATTGAAAAATGGCTTGCAAAATCCTGCCTGTTTGTTCACCCGACAATGGCAGAAGAGGGTTTCGGTCTTACGCTTGTTGAGGCGCTTGCGTGCGGTGTGCCGTGCGCTGCATTTGACGAGGGTGCAATGCGTGAAATAATTACCGACGGCAAAAACGGTTTTATATCTAAGAAAATGACTGCCGAAGGGCTTGCAAAGGCAATAGAAAAAGTATATCTGCTTTGGAAAAACGATTATGGCAGTTACATAGAAATGTGTAAATATTCAAACATCAGCGCAAAACGCTTTGAACTCAGAAATACACTTAAAAATTTAGAAAGCCTGTATTAATTTATGTTAGGAATTGCAATTATAAACTACAACCAGCCGCAGAAAACGATTAACTGCATTAACTCAATTTTCAAAACGGTTAAGGCTGATTACAAAATTTATCTGCTTGACAATAACTCGGCAGACAATTCTGCCGAAATTCTTGAAAATGAATATAAAAACGAAAAGCGTGTTGAATTTTTTAAATCAGATACTAACACAGGCTATGCAAACGGCAACAATTTTTGTATTGAAAAAGCAAAGGCAGGCGGATGTGAATATATCCTTATTTCAAATAACGACATTATTTTTGATAAAAACACGGTGGACACGCTTTTAAACGAAATAAAAGCATCCGATTATCTTGCCATTGCCCCTGCCTTAAAAACGCCAAAAGGCGCAGGTCAGCAGAATATAAAAAAAAGTTGCCCTGATTTTAAAAGATATATAATGAGCGAAACTTATCTTCGCAATTTTGATAAAAAAAGAAAGTACCAAAACACTTATTTCCCGAAAAAATCAGAAGAAGTCTACTGGATTTCAGGCGCAGTATTTATTGCCGATATGAAAAAATTTGAAGATATAGGATTTTTTGACAAAAATACATTTCTCTATTTTGAAGAATACATAATTTCGGAAAAAGCAGTAAAAAAAGGATACAAACTCGCAATAGAGCCTGCTGTGTGCGCTTATCACTACCACGGCGCATCAACAGGCGGCAACGCAAATCTTTTTACACGGCTTGAAAATCTTAAATCAGAACTCTATTTTCTAAGCAATTATAAAAATTATTCAAACAGCAAATTAAGAAAAATCAGATTTATCCGCTGTCTTGAAGTGCTTTTTACATTTACAAAAGAGCACAAACTGAAAGACGCGTTAAAATATATTAAAGAAAGTAAAAAAGTATTAAAGGTCAACAAGAATGAAAATTAAGTACAACAAAAGCCCCATTTACAACATCATACTTTTTGTGTTTGTCACCGTTGCGGGATTATTTGAAATTGTTTCTTTCCCGATATTAAGTGATGAAAATATGCAATACAGTATTGTTTTCATTTTCTCGGTAGGGCTATTTTTTAACACAATGATTAATACACGAATAAGAAATATTACAAAAACATATTCGATGTATTTTTATGCATTCCTGATATATCTTGCCTTTTTTATAATCGTGCACTGCTTTTACGGAGCAATTCATTATGACGAAGGCTTAAAATCACTTTACGCACCGGCAAAATTCTTTGGTTTCTTCTTTTTATTTGTTCCGCTTATTTATACGATTCATATCAACAACGGATATGAACAGCTGCTTAAAAATATTGCCGTAGCAACACTCATAATTATGGCATTTAAAACGCTTAAAGCATTCGCCTTTAACTTTGCGGGAATAAATATTTTAAATGCTATGAGCAGCGATACACGATACGACAGAATGCGTCTGGGATTTCCTGTTTTCGGTCCTCTTGTATTTATGTATTTTATAGACAAACTCCTTAATACAAAAATAAACAAAAGAAAATATTATCTTTACCTTGTAATTATTGCTTACTTTTTGTTCTTCCTTATTTATATCAATATGACAAGAATGAATATCATCGGCTACATTCTTACGCTTACAATTATGATTTTATTCAGAAAAAGGCCTAAAAACAAGCAGATTGTTATAACAGTAGCCGTAGCATTTGCGGCAGCAATTCTTCTTTCATCAAATATGTTTGACAATTTCGTATCTACATTCTCCGAAACAGATGCAGAACTTGGTGTATCAACAATCGCCAGAAACAATTCAAACGAATACTTCAAGCAATTCCCGCAGCAAAATCAACTTTTAGGAATGGGATTTCTTGCAACCGACACGCCTATAAGAGAAGTTTTATTCTCGGGTGCTGACGGTTCATTCCACCTTGACGACCTCGGAATCAAAAATATGTACTACCACTATGGTATTACCGGCATCATTCTCGCCGTTCTTGTGCTTGGCAGAATGCTGTATCTTGCAATTTATATTGTTTTCTTCAGCGAAAGCAAAAACAAACTTCTGGTTATTGGCATAACCGTTTTCATAACATTTACCCAACCGTCGCTTTGTATTTTTGACGGTCAGCGAATGACATCGCTTGTACTGTACTGGGCAATTTTTGAATATGAATATGCCCATAATAAAAAAGTTAAACAAAAATTTGATATAAAAAACATTTTGTCAAGAAGAAGGAATATAAGTGAGCAACAGCAGCCGAAAGCAGAACTCAATTAACTTAATAACAAACCTGCTTGCCTTTGTCATAAATGCAGGAATAAACTTTTTTCTGACGCCGTATCTGCTGGAACAGCTCGGCACGGAATCATACGGCTTTATAGGGCTTGCAAACGATTTCGTAGGTTATGCAAACATTTTTGCAATGGCGCTCAATACAATGAGCGGGCGTTTTATTGCAGTAGCATATCACAGAGGCGAAAAAGAAAAAGCAAACCGCTATATGAATTCGGTGTTTATGGCAAACGTTATTTTAGGCGCAGTCGTTGCATTTGCAGGAATATTTATTGTATGGAAACTTGAATACATAATAAATATTCCGACCTACTTAATGAGCGATGTTAAAATAACATTTGCCCTTGTGTTTGCAAACTATCTTCTTTCAATAATCATCAGCGTACTCAACTGTGCACCGTTCATAAAAAATAAAATGAATCTTGTTTATATAAGAAATATTATTTCCTATTTAATCAAACTCATTTTCACAATCGGTCTTTTGATGCTGTTTGATATCAAAATTTATATCATCAGCCTTGTAACGCTTATCTGCACCGTTTATTTAATGGTTGCAAACGGTGTGATTTTCAAAAAATTACTGCCCGAATTTAAACTATCGTCAAAAGGCTTCAACCTTCAGATGATTAAAGAAATCCTGTCAAGCGGTATATGGATGTCACTTCTGTCGCTTTCAAACCTGCTGCTGTCAGGTCTTAACTCACTTCTTACAAACAAATTCATTTCACCTGTTGCAATGGGCTATCTTAATGTTTCAAAAACAATTCCGAACTACATAAGCCAGCTCGGTCAGCAGCTCGGCACGGTTTTTGCACCTGAATTTACAAAGCATTACGCCGAGGGCGAAATAGAGACATTAATTTCCGAGGCAAAAAAGGCAATCAAAATAATGAGCTTTATAATGATAGTTCCCGTTGCGGGCTTTATCGTTTTCGGAAATGAATTTTACACACTGTGGCTTAAGGATTACACGGCAGATGAAATAAACACCGTTCAGGCACTTTCAATCATAATCACCGTACCGTATCTGATAAACGGAATCATTTACCCGCTTGTGCAGATTCACAATGCACTCAATAAAATAAAACTGCCCGTTATTGCAACATTTGTAATCGGCATTATAAATATTCTTATCATTCTGCCTCTCGGCTACTTCAACAAATTAACACTTATTGCGCTTACTGTTTCAAGCTCGGTGCTTCAGTGCCTCAGAAATGCAGTGTTTCAGCCGATTTACGCCGCTAAAATTCTGAAACAGAAATGGTATATCTTTGTGCTTACCGAATTAAAATATTTTCTTGTTTTCGGCGTAATCGCATTATTATTTTATGTAGGAAAAAGTTTTATAAGCATATCATCGTGGCTTGCATTTATCATATGGATTGCTGTATTTGCAGTTATTGGCTACGCAGTATTGTCGTTAACAATATTCAGCAAAAGTGAATTAAAAGAATTAATTAAATCAATAAAATTAAAAATAAAAAGGCAGTGACGGATATGACAACGCAAAAGCATATGGATTTAATTGATTTGCTGAAAGGGTTTGCCATTCTGTCGGTAATTTATCTCCACAGCGGATTTTCGGACAAAGTATCAAAAGCAGTGCTTGCACCGTTTCTGTTCAGTCTTGCCGTACCGATTTTTATGATTGTAAGCGGATTTACATATTCAGTTTCACTGTCAAAAATCAGTGATAATAAATGGGTTTTAAAATCTTATTACAGTTTTTCAAATCTATATAAAAAACTGATAAGAATTCTGCCCTGTTACCTGATTGTTTTTGCAGCGGAACTTATTCTTGACCCACCGAAAATTGACAGTTTTAAAAGCGTTGCAAAAATATTTTACTATATGTTTACGGGCGGATATGTTTTTCCGGGCAGTTACTATATCCCCGTTTTAATTCAGTTAATTCTGATTTTTTCGCTTTTAAAAATTCTGTATGACAAGTTAAAAGCAGCGTCATTTATCCCTGTTGCCGTATTTCAGTTGATTTATGAAATCTTAATTTATTACACAAGCTTTCCTAAACAGCTCTCAAGACTGCTTATTGTAAGATATTTAGTACTGATTCTCGGCGGAATATTCATTTTTGATAAATATAAAAATGAAAAGCAGATTAAAAACAAATGGATTTACATTCTTTCGGCAATACTCGGAGCAGGATATATAATTGCAATAGGCTACTTTGATTTCACGCCTAAAGTTTTATTTACGGACTGGGCGTCAACTGCAATGCCGACTGCACTTTATTTAGTGCCTGCTATAATGCTTGTTTTGTTTAAATTCGGTGAAAAAGAAGTAAAACCGATTTTCACCATACTCGGCAAAGCATCGTACCACATTTATCTTATTCAGATGATATATTTCGGCATTGCCGTAAAAAGCATCGGCTTATCAAAGCCGCTGATAAATTTTGTTATCGGCACTGCATTTTCGGTTTCGCTTGGACTGATTATGTATTTTACCGAAAATAAAATAAGAAAATCAATAAAAAACAAACGCTCAAAAAGCGTGTTAAAATAAAAAGGAGTAATAATTATGTATGAAAACAAGCCATATGTTATAGCCGAGGCAGGCTGTAATCACAAAGGTGAAATGGAAATTGCAAAAGAACTTATCAGAGTTGCCGCTCAGATTTGCGGTGCTGACGCAATTAAGTTTCAAAAACGCTGCAACAGAGAACTTTTAACCGAGGAGCAGTATAATGCCCCCCACCCGAATCCAATAAACTCTTATGGTAAAACTTACGGCGAACACAGAGAATTCCTTGAATTTACCGTAGAGCAGCACGCCCAATTAAAAAAATGGTGTGAAGAATACGGTATAACATATTCAACCTCTGTCTGGGATTTGACATCGGCAAAGGAGATTGCAAGCCTTAAACCCGAATTTATTAAAATTCCGTCAGCCTGCAACAATCATTTTGAAATGCTTGAATGGCTCTGCGATAATTATGAGGGCGAAATTCAGTTATCTTTCGGTATGACAACACACGAAGAGGAAGAAGAAATCGTTCAGCTTTTTGAAAGAAAAGGCAGAAACAAAGACCTTGTTCTGTTTAACTGCACAAGCGGCTACCCCGTTCCGTTTGAGGACATCTGCCTGCTTGAAATCACAAGAATGAGAGAGCAGTATGCAGACCGTGTTAAGAAAATCGGTTTCTCGGGTCATCATCTCGGCATTGCCGCAGACGTTGCCGCAATGGCACTCGGCGCAGAAGTTTTTGAACGCCACTATACACTTGACAGAACCTGGAAGGGCACAGACCATGCCGCTTCCCTTGAGCCTGACGGCGTAAGAAAGCTTGTTCGTGATTTAAACAACGTTCACAAAGCATTAACCTTTAAATCACAGGAAATTCTGCCGATTGAGCAGGTACAGAGAGATAAATTAAAATTCAGAAAGTGATACCCGATGAATGCTGCATTTATTCCCGTGAGGGGCGGAAGCAAATCAATCCCCCTCAAAAACATAAAAAAAATATGCGGTATGCCGCTTGTTTACTGGACCGTAAAGGCTGCCGCAGACTGTGAGCATATCGACATTGTTTATGTTGCCACAGACAGTGAAATCATAGAAAAAACAGTTAAAGGCTTTAATCTGCCAAAGGTTATGGTAATCGGCAGGAGCGCCGAATCCGCAAGCGACACGGCTTCAACAGAGTTCGCAATGCTTGAATTTGCAGAAAACTATGATTTTGATAATATTACACTCATTCAGGCTACATCTCCCCTGCTGACGGCAGAAGATTTGAACAAAGGCTTTGAACTTTTTGATGAACCCGATACAGACAGTGTTATTTCGGCGGTTCGTCAAAAGCGTTTTAACTGGCAGGTTGATGAAAACGGCTTTGCAAGCCCGACAAATTATGACGTGTTCAACAGACCGAGACGGCAGGAATTTGACGGCTATCTTGTTGAAAACGGCGCTTTCTACATAACATCAAAAGCAGATTTGCTGAAAAGCAAAAACCGTGTTTCAGGCAATATCAGAGCCGTTGAAATGAGTGAGGACACTTTTTTTGAGATTGACGAACCGTCTGACTGGATTATCATTGAAAGCCTGATGAAACGAAAAGGACTTCACAAAAACGAAATTCCCGAAATCAAAATGTTTTTGACAGACTGTGACGGCTGTCTGACCGACGCAGGAATGTACTACAGTGAATTCGGCGATGAACTTAAAAAATTCAACACTAAAGACGGAATGGCTTTCGGACTTATGAGAAAAAAAGGCATTCTGACAGGCATAGTTACAAGCGAAAGCGTTGAACTGAACAAGCGCAGAGCCGAAAAACTTAAACTTGATATTCTTCAGTCAGGCACAAAAAATAAAGTGCAGGCAATAAGCGCACTTTCTCAGAATTATAATATACCGCTTGAAAATATCTGCTATATCGGCGATGATGTAAACGACACTGATGTATTTGATATTGTGGGCTTTTCTGCCTGCCCTGCCGATGCTGTGTCACTTGCCAAATCAAAAGCATCATATATCACGTCTGCAAAAGGCGGCGAAGGCGTTATAAGAGAAGTTTATGAGTTGATATTTGAATAAAAAATAACGGCGGGCTGAAAGCAGCCCGCCTTACGGTTAAGTGGAGGACCCTGTTCCTCCCTTTGTTTTTTTGTTTAAATAAACACAGTAGCTACATATACGATATAGCCTGCAACCATTATAATGCCCTGCCATCTCTGAAATTTTTTGGTTATGATTGTGGGGAAAATTGCAACTGCGATTGCCGCAAGGCAAACAACCATATCCACTGTTACGGATGACGCCGAAACTGCAAGTGCGCCCGTGCCCTTGCCGATTGAGGCGAAAGAACAGATAGGAAGAATAAGCGTTAAATCAATAATATTTGCACCGAGAATATTGCCGACGGAGAGAGCGCCCTGCTTTTTCCTGAGTGCCGTAATCATTGTAACAAGTTCGGGCAATGAAGTGCCGATTGCAATAGCGATAACACTGATAACTCTTTGAGGAATATTCAGGCTGATTGCAATTTCGGTACCGTAATCAACAAGCAAATCTGCACCTACAACAATACCGACTGCACCGAGAACAAAGAAAATCAGATTCTTTGCCCAGTCTTTTTTTGTGGCTGTTTCTTTTGTGGGAACAATATTGTCCTCTTCCTGAAGTCCTATATTTTCAGGACTCGGCTCAAGCTGTACCGAACTGTTTTTCATTGACATAAAGTTTTCTACAAAGAATGCAATAAAGATTACAATAAGAACAATTAAGCCAATCGTTGAAAGATTATAGAAAAAGCCTGTTTCACCTGTAAAAGTAAGTTCTTTTTTCTCTGTAAAAATACAGCCGAGCACAAGAGCCGCAGATGCTGCAAACATCATAACCGCTTTCGGCGCAAACTGCTTACGCTTAATCGGTCTTGACGCTGCGTCAGTAAATATAATAAATATACCCATTATAAGTGCCGTGTTTGCCGTAACCGAGCCGACTGCGTTGCCTGCCGCCATTTCAACATTGCCTTTAAGTGTTGCCTGAATACTTACAAGCATTTCGGGCAGGGTGGTTGCTATTGATACAATCGTAGCGCCGATAACAAATTTCGGCACACCAAGTACCTCGGCAATCCAACTTGCACTGTCTACAAACCAGTCGCCGCCTTTTATAATGAGTATAAGGCCGACGATGAATAATACGTACATTAAAACTGTTTCCATAATGGTCACCTCAAAAAATCCGATTGCTTAATATAGTACAACATTGCGAATTCATTGTCAATAATTTACATTCAAAAAAAGCGTGTTGTGAAATCAAATATTTTATGATACAATATAAATATACTGTTGTATAAATATACTCACAATATTGTTATCTGTAGGGGCGGATAATATCCGCCCGTTAAAACAGAATGGAGTTGTCTTTATGGATGATAAGAAAAAAAACCTACTCGGAATGTTAATTCCCGTTATAACTGCCGTTCTTGTTGTTGTTGTTTTTGCAATAAGCGGTCACATCACAAAAAATATGGACGCCGTTGAGCCTACTGCGCCTGCACCTACCGAGGAGCAGACAACCGAGCCTGTAACGCAGGCATCATCAAAGGTTACGCTTGTTGCCGTCGGTGACAATCTTATTCACAACACACTGATTGACGCAGGCAAAACATCAGACGGAACGCTTGACTACAATTCATTTTATGCAAACATAAAGAAAGATATTTCTGCAGCCGACATTGCTGTTATCAATCAGGAAACTATGCTGGGCGGCTCTGAATTTGAATATGCGGGCTATCCGCAGTTCAATACCCCTTGGGAGGTAGGCGAGGCCGCCATTGCCGCAGGCTTTGACATTTTCACATGTGCCACAAACCACTCTATGGACGTAGGCTTTAAGGGCATTGAACAGGAATGTAAATTCTTTGATGCACACCCCGAGGTTACGCATATCGGCACAAACGACACCGAAGAAGATTACAACACCATAGTTTATTATGAGAAAAACGGTATAAAATTTGCTGTACTGAATTATACATACGGCACAAACGGTATTCCCCGCCCCGAGGGCAAAAGTTGGTGCGTCAATATGATGGACAAGGAAAGAATTACTTCAGACGTAAACACGGCAAAACAAAATGCCGATGCCGTTATCGTATTTCCGCACTGGGGCACGGAAAACAGTTCCTCAGTTTCCGATTATCAGAAAGAATATGTACAGTTATTCTCAGAACTCGGTGTTGACATTGTTATCGGTGCTCATCCGCACGTGCTGCAGCCTGTTGAATGGGTAACAAATGAGCAGACAGGCAAAAAAATGCTTGTTTACTATTCACTCGGCAATTTTATTTCACATCAGACAAGTGTTAACCAGTTATGCGGCGGTATGGCAAGAATTACCATTGAGAAAAACAATGATGAAATCACGGTTACTTCTGCAAAACTTGTGCCGGTAGTTTGCTGGTATTCATCAAACGAAAGCAAGCAGTTTACATTTTCGGTTTACAAGCTCGGCGATTACACCGACAGCCTTGCCGAAACACATTCACAAAGAAGTAAAGGCGTTACGACTGATTATTTCACAAGCCACTGCAAAGAAATTATACCCGAAGAATTTTTGGAAATGAGTTAATGCAGTTTACACTTTAATGTTTTTGTATAAATTGCAACAAAACAGGCTTTTAAACCGCAGTAAAAATTCAAAATCTCACAAAATATAAAAAAAGTGTTGACTTTGAAAGAAATTATTCATATAATGAGAGTGTACTAAGAACAAAGGCGTTCCGAATTATATCGGAGCGCCCTTTTTGTTTTTAAATTTCAATAATACTATCGGAGGGTATTTTTATGAGTAAACTTACAAAAGAGGACATACTCAGAGACGCAGAAGAAAAAAATGTTGAGTTCGTAAGACTTCAGTTTACAGACGTATTCGGTCTTATGAAAAACGTATCTCTCACTGTGTCACAACTTGAGAAAGCACTTGATAACGAGTGTATGTTTGACGGTTCTTCAATCGACGGCTATGTTCGTATTGATGAATCAGATATGTATCTCCACCCTGACCTTGATTCATGGGCACTTTTCCCTTGGAGAACATTCGGCGGAAAAACAACGGCACGCCTTATATGCTCTGTTTATATGGCAGACAACAAAACACCGTTTATGGGTGACCCGAAAAACGTGCTTGCAAAAGTTATGAAAGAGGCAGAAAAAATGGGTTACGGCTTTAATGTAGGCCCTGAACTTGAATTCTTCCTTTTCAAAAGAGATGAAAACGGCAACCCCACAACAGAGATGACAGACCTTGGCGGTTATTTTGACCTTAACCCGATTGACGCAGGCGAAAACTGCCGCCGTGATATCTGCCTTGCTCTTGAAGATATGGGCTATGAAATTGAGGCATCACACCACGAAGTTGCAGAATCCCAGCACGAAATTGACTTTAAATTCGGCGATGTTATGATTACTGCAGACAGATGTATGACCTTCAAGCACGTAGTTAAAACTTATGCAACAAAGCACGGTCTGCACGCAACATTTATGCCGAAGCCTGTTTTTGGTATAAACGGTTCGGGTATGCACACAAATATGAGCCTTTACAGACTTTCAGACGGCTCAAACGCATTTGATGATCCAAGCGACAAACTCGGTCTTTCAAAAGAAGCATATGCTTTCATTGCAGGCGTTATTGCTCACGTAAAAGGAATTGCGGCATTCTCAAACCCTCTTGTAAATTCATATAAAAGACTTGTTCCGGGTTACGAGGCTCCCTGCTACATTGCATGGTCTGCATCAAACCGTTCAAGCCTTGTTCGTATTCCGGCAGCAAGAGGCAAAGGCACAAGAGTTGAACTTCGTTGCCCCGACCCAACCTGCAACCCTTATCTTGAAATGGCACTCTGCCTTGCAGCAGGTCTTGACGGTATCAAGAAGAATATGACGCCTCCTGCTCCTGTTGATTACAATGTATTTGATTTAACTGCAGAAGAACTTGTAGAAAACGGTATCGACTGCCTGCCCGGCAGCCTGATTGACGCAGTTTATGCGGCAGAGGCTGACCCGTTTGTAAAAGAAACTGTAGGCGAACACATCTTCAACGCTTATATAGGCGGTAAAAAGCGTGAGTGGGATGAATACCGCACACAGATTTCGCAGTGGGAAATTGACAGATACTTAAAGAAATAAATCTGATATTTTTCAAATTCAGATGAAATACTTGACTAATTGAAAAAAATATAGTAAATTATATGGGCAGTGAATTCTGCCCGTATTTTTATATACCGAATATATGCAGATGTGTCCGAGCTGGCCGAAGGAGCACGATTGGAAATCGTGTAAACGGCGAACACCGTTTCTGGGGTTCAAATCCCCACATCTGCGCCATTAAAAAAGCAAGCACTTTTTGTGCTTGTTTTTTTAATCGTATAAATAGGGATTTGAAACGAACTCCAAATTTTGAGGTACAAGCTGAAAAATTTGGGAGAAAGGTACAGTGTACCTTTCGATAGCTGAGAAGAAAATCCCCACATCTGCGCCATTAAAAAAGCAAGCACTTTTTGTGCTTGTTTTTTTAATCGTATAAATAGGGATTTGAAACGAACTCCAAATTTTGAGGTACAAGCTGAAAAATTTGGGAGAAAGGTACAGTGTACCTTTCGATAGCTGAGAAGAAAATCCCCACATCTGCACCATTAAAAAGACGGCAGGGTGATGACGCCCCGCCGCTGTTTTGTTATATTCTGAAATTAATCTACTTTAGGCAATTTTGATGCATATTCTTTCAATTCTTCATCTGTCGGAATATAATCGTTCATTTCGCCGTCGTGGAATTTTTCATAAGCCACCATATCGAAATAGCCTGTGCCTGTAAGACCGAACACGATAGTCTTTTCTTCGCCTGTTTCTTTGCATTTCAAAGCCTCGTCAATAGCAACACGGATAGCATGCGAACTTTCAGGTGCAGGCAAAATACCTTCAACACGGGCAAAATATTCTGCTGCTTCAAATACATCTGTCTGTTTTACGGAAGTTGCCTCCATCAAGCCGTCATCATAAAGCTGTGAAAGAACTGAACTCATACCGTGGTAACGAAGTCCGCCTGCATGGTTGGCAGATGGAATGAAATCACAGCCGAGTGTATACATCTTTGCAAGAGGACAAACCATACCCGTATCGCAGAAATCATAAGCATAAACACCACGGGTAAGACTCGGGCATGATGCAGGCTCAACAGCGATAATACGGTAATCTGCCTCACCTCTGAGTTTTTCGCCCATAAACGGAGCAATAAGACCGCCAAGGTTTGAGCCGCCGCCTGCACAGCCGATGATAATATCGGGTTTGATGTTATATTTATCAAGAGCGGCCTTTGTTTCAAGACCTATTACAGATTGATGAAGAAGAACCTGATTCAATACAGAGCCTAAAACATATCTGTAGCCGTCGTTAGTTACAGCCTTTTCAACTGCCTCGCTGATTGCACAGCCAAGACTGCCTGTTGTGCCGGGATGCTCGGCATTTATTTTTTTACCGATTTCGGTTTCCATAGACGGTGAAGGTGTTACCGATGCGCCGTAGGTTCTCATAACTTCACGGCGGAACGGCTTTTGCTCATAAGAGCACTTAACCATATAAACCTTGCAGTCAAGGTCAAAATATGAACAAGCCATAGAGAGAGCCGTACCCCACTGACCTGCTCCCGTTTCGGTAGTTACACCTTTAAGCCCCTGTTTTTTCGCATAATACGCCTGCGCAATAGCGGAATTCAATTTATGTGAACCGCTTGTATTATTACCCTCAAATTTGTAGTAAATCTTTGCAGGTGTACCGAGTTTTTCTTCAAGGCAGTAAGCACGTACAAGCGGTGACGGGCGGTACATCTTGTAAAAGTTTTTGATTTCTTCGGGAATATCAAAATAAGGCGTGGTTTCGTCAAGTTCCTGCGCCACCAAATCTTCACAGAAAACACCTGAAAGTTCTTCTGCTGTCATAGGTTTTAATGTGGCAGGGTTAAGGAGCGGTGCCGGTTTATTTTTCATATCGGCACGCAGATTATACCAAGCCTTCGGCATCTCATTTTCATCAAGATAAATTTTGTAAGGGATTTTCTTTTCGGACATTGTAATGTCTCCTTTCATAATATTATTATATTGCTTTGAGACAAAATAAAAAATCCTGTCCCAAGCCTAAAAATGCTGGGACAGGATATATATTACAATCCTGCGGTGCCACCCGGCTTAACGCATCATTACAATACGCCCACTTTTCGCGTACCATCATACGCAGACCTTTGATTACGGAGAGCCACACTCCGTCTGACATACTCAAAGTTCCCGAAAACTTTTTTCTGCTCGCCCTCAGAAGTCCATTCAATTTCATATTTTTCGCTGCAATCACACCATCTGCAACTCTCTGTAGAAAAAGGGGTGAAACTTACTTACTCTTCTTCAACGGTTTAATGGATTATAGCACGAATGTATTTCGTATGTCAAGAGATTTATAAAAATTTTTTATAATCAGATTTTCCCCTGCTGCCGCACATTGGTTTTTTCATACTGTCAGTATAAAAAGCCTGCGGCAAACTATGCTTGCGGCAGGCTCGGCATCAGTTCAGTTTTTTAACAGTCAATGACGCCTGATTTACTGTTCCTTCTGTGTTGTTTACAGTTGAAGTCAGCGAAACATCAATAACATCACCTGCGGCAAGTGTAACGATTACACTGTTTCCGAAAGTTTTATCGTTATTCGCAGTCAGCGTCAAAGTCTGTGCAGTTTGAGGAATAACACTGCCATTGTTCCTGACAGCAAGAGTTAGATTTCCTGCATTGCTTACTGATGCCACAACATTGTAGGTCAGTTCATAATCTCCTGCCGTTGTTATTGTGAGCGCATTGGCATTTGCCGCAGTGTTCACATTTAAAGTCGGCATAATTGACGGCATAGTTACCGTTGTAGGTGTTCCTGTTACAGTTTCAAAATCCTGTGCCGCAGTAGAATAGCGTCCGCTGTACGCTTCCAATCCTGAACCTTCTGCACCCGTAGCACCTGTTGCGCCTGTTGCGCCTGTTGCGCCTGTTGCACCCGTTGCGCCTGTTGCACCCGTTGCGCCTGTAACACCCGTTGCGCCTGTTGGTCCTGTCGGTCCTGTTGCACCGTTTGTACCCGCTGTGCCTGTTGCACCCGTTGCGCCAGTTGGTCCCGTAGGTCCTGTTGCACCGTTTGTACCTGCCGTGCCTGTAGCACCTGTAGCGCCCGTTGGTCCCGTAGGTCCTGTTGCACCGTTTGTACCTGCCGTGCCTGTTGCACCTGTCGGTCCTGTAGGACCCATCTGACCGTTCATACCGTCTGCACCCGTTGGTCCTGTCGGTCCTGTAGGACCCATCTGACCATTCATACCGTTAAGACCTGCAGGACCTGTCGGTCCCGTAGCACCTGTTGCACCTGTTGCGCCTGTAACTCCCGTCGAACTTCCCGTCGGTCCTGTAGGACCTGTTGCTCCCGTAGGACCTGTCGGGCCCTGAATACAACAAGGAGTACAACAATGCCTTTCAACATTACAGCTGCAGCCCTTTGAACATCCCCTGCTCAAAGCGTCGTTATCATAAGGTCTGTAAATTGTCATATTTTTACTCCTAATTACTGATTTTGCGGTGATAAATCACCTTTTATATCATATTCATTCATAATGCTTTTTGTTAAAATATTGCTTATTATATAAATAAGACGGAGCATCGGGCTTAAAAGTGCCTGCAAGTTCGTTGTAATATTCAGCAGTTTTTATATCGCCGAGTTTATCATAACAAACGGCAAGTTCAATCGCAGGAATAAAGCCGTAGCAATCCTCACTGACAAATGCGCCGTTTGTGCTTTTTGGGCAGTCAAGAGCCGTTTTAAACCAGAAAGCGGCTGTGCTGTACATTTCTTTTTTTATAAAAATATATCCAAGTTCACAACAGATTTCCGCCCGAGGTGAATCATATAAAAACGAATCTGTAAGTGCGCTGACTGCTTTATCTGTTTCGCCGTCGGCAAGATAAGAATAAGCAATGATTTTGCATGCCTCAATCTTATTTTCTATCCAACCGTCACCATTTAAAAAATCAGTCAGAATTTCACGGCATTTGTCATATTTTTTGTGATAATAAAGTTCTCTGCCGTAATAAAATTTATCACGCTCGGTTAAACTTTCACCGTCGGCAATCTGCTTTTCATAAATCAAAAGATTTCTGTTGCTGTAATTCTGCTTTATTGATTTATGATAAACAGCAATATCCGAATAAATAACTTTGCCCCTCGGCACAATCACCTCATGAACTCTTCCGCTGAACAAAAGCCTACCGTCATTTTTAACAATCCGTTCTCTGTAAAAAGTAAAAGTCGGCGTGCCGTTTTCATCAAACGCAGTGCAGTAAGGCATCATAACCACATCGGTTTGAGCGGGTATATTATTTTTCAAATCAAGCAGTTTAAGCCTGTTTTCCTCAGTTAAAACATCATCTGCGTCAAGCCACATATTATAATCACCCGATGACTTTGAAAAAGCAAAATTTCTCGCCCTTGAAAAATCATCGCACCACTTGAAATCAAAAACCTTATCTGTAAACCAACCTGCAATTTCTTTCGTATTATCCGTGCTTCCCGTATCGCATATAATAATTTCGCCAAAAACATCGTGAACGCTTTCAAGGCATCTTGCAATAACGCTTTCCTCATTTTTAACAATCATACATAAACTGAAAAAAGGCACAGCAATCCCCCCTGTTACAGGATATGCCGTGCCGAAAAAACCGTTAAACTCCATAAAATGAAAAACGCCACTAAATAACTTAGCGGTGTTTCTCAAAAGGGGTAAAAATTTATGTAAAAGCCAAAAGCTTTTAAGTAAGAAACGGTTTAATTTCTTACTACGCTCATCATTATAATTATTATTTAAAAAAAATCAAGACCTTTATTTGGATTTCTATTTTTTTGACATATCGTCTAAAAAGTAAAGGCAATTTTTATGCAATTTTCACAAATGATTATTTACAGATTTTTAATGATGTACAAAAAAAGAATCAGCGGCGTGCACATAAATCACACCGCCGAGGCTCAAAATTACTCCATCTGTTTTCCCAAAAATGCCGCTGCAACCTGCACGAGTTTAATGTCGGTTTCATCGGGCAAAGTATTAGGCTCTGTTTCCATAAGAGCCACTGCACCCGAAACATCACCGCCGTAGATAATCGGATACACAACGTTTGCCTTGCGGTCAAACCCCTCAATCGCATTCATTGACGGAACATCGCGTGTAGCGATGTGAATCTGCCTGTTTTCCATCAAATCTTCAAGATTTTTTGTAATTCTGCGCTCAAGAATTTCACGCTTACTGATACCTGATGCGGCAATAACATGATCGTTATCCATAATTGCAATCGGCAGTCCGCCGCTTTTATGAAGCACCTCGGCATACTGATTGGCAAAATTTGAAAGTTCACCGATAGGTGAATATTTTTTAAAAATAACTTCGCCCTCTGAATCCGTAAAAATTTCCAGCGGGTCGCCGCCACATATAACATTGACACCGAAAGCCTTGTCCCTTTGGTTTTTAACCGTTTGGACTATTGTGGCTGATAAGTTACCTTCGATGTCCCAATTAAAATTTACGACTTTACCTCTGTAACCTGCTTCTTCGAGTTGTTCATCGGTAAGCGTACCTGCTTCAAGCAACATAGCAATATCCGCTTTTAACTCTATGTCTATGTGCGGCTCTTCGCCGTCAAAGACCACTATTCTATCAACAATAAGCGGTAGATCGCCCTTGTCGAGTTTATCCTTGTCGAGAATATCACGGAAAATTTGCAAAGCCGTTTTTGCGATACGGTTGACCTCTATGGTTGTGTTTCTGCGTTCAACCGTCATTTCAAGTTGCTTTTCAAGACCGTCAATTTTTTGCAAAAGCTCGGTTTCCATTTCCTCATAGGTTTCCTCTATGATTTCACGGTTTACACCTTCCGCTTTCATTAACTCACGAATTTTCTGCTTTTGAGTAGCCTTGTAACTCTCCCTTGCCTTTGCTAAATCCACCTCTAAATTTGCGATAGTGGAAGCAGAGGTTTTCATCATTTGTGGCTCACTCTTAATGGCTTTTTCCAATTCAGCAATCATTTTTTCGGAGTTCATCATCACACGCTCAATATACTTTTTGAGCATCGTATCGAGCAAATCAATACGGGTATGGTGTGATGTGCAACCTTTAAGACCTCTCTTGTGGTACGTTCCACAAGTGTAGGCGGGTGCTAAATCGGGACGGCTCATAGAGAACATAGGACTACCGCAATCACCACAAAAAAGGAAACCCGAATAGGTAGTATCGTATTTCTTGACACCCCGATAATTCGATTTTGTCCGTGCTTTTAGGTGCTGTTGAGCCTTCATAAACTCTTTGACATCGACTATGGCAGGGTGATGATTTTCAAACACCTTGTGTTCGTCCTCGTCCAATTTTTTATCCGCACCATTGATATTTTTACGGGTATATTTGTGCTGACGGAGAGTGCCGATATAAAAATCATTCTGCAAAATACCGCTGATTGACGGTATTGCCCATATAGGACTTGCTTTGATTTTTACCTCAACCTTGCCCTTGCTCTTTGCGGCTTCGGCTTCTTTGCGTTCCTTTTCCACCATACGAGGTGTCGGGATATTTTTCTCGGTAAGGTAGTTTGCAATTTTCTTATAACCCCACCCCTCGTTGTATAGACGGAAAATCTCACGGACAACCACCGCCGCCTTTTCGTCAACCTCAAAAATCATATTTTTGGTATCAACAAAGTAATATCCGTAAGGCACGGCACAAATCCAATTCCCGTCATTTTGACGGCTCTCAACGACCCTTTTTACCTTTTTGGAAGCATCGGTAACGGGCATTTCGTTGAGCAAAAAGCGTACTTGGATATTATTCCAATCATCATAGGTCGGATAGTCGATACCGTCACCGATGGAAATAATACGCACCCCTGCATCTCGCAAATCTTCGAGTTCTACAAGACCTCTACTGTTACGGCGGGAAAAACGGGAAAAGTCTTTAATGATAAGAATATCGTAATGCCCGTTCATCAAAAGTGGACGCATACGCTGATAATCTTCTCTCTGCTCAAAGGTGTAACCGCTTTTATCACGATCCTCGTAATAGTCCACCTCTGCATCGGGAAATGTCTGCTTAATGTAAGTTTTTATAATTCTTCTTTGGTTTTCGATAGATGTATTATCTCTGTCTTTTTCAGTATCAACAGAGATACGCATATATGCGGCAATCTTTTTCGCCATATATTCACCACCAATGTTGTATTTTTATATACTCCTATTTACGAACAACATTGTAACATACCTTTCTACAAATTGCAACACTTTTCGAGGAATTAGTTGATTTTGGAAGTCTTTTAATGTAATTATGGCAGAATAAACCTCTGCCATAGCAGAGATAATTAACTATCTCCGATTAGTCCTTGCTGAACGTTCTTGGCTGCAAGAACCTCTTTGTTGTGGAGCAACAACTCCTTTGTGAGTTCCACAATATCGCCTTTGCCGGAAAGGAATACGCACACCTTATACCCTTTGGCTTTCCAATTTCTATAATCGGGTTTTAAGGACTCTCGCAACGCTTTGTCCTCTCTTTCTTCCCGTGATAACCAATAATATGCTATTTTGTTCTTGTCGCAGACTTCCAAAATCATTCGCTGACACCTCCGTTCATTCCATATTTTTCCTCGATTTTGTTGCGTCTATTCAGATTGCTTTTTTACCCTCCGAAAAAGAAAATGGGTGTGCCTGACCTCAAGCGGCGGCTTCCAAACACCGCTTTGGTCTATATACTCTCTGTCTAAAGTAGTCCATAGAATTATTCTTTTTTCGGGTAGTAAGTTATTATCTTTAGTATTGTTTCCTGCTAAAAAGCCGCAGTCTTTAATGCGGAAAAACCGCACTCTTACTGTGTTTGGAACTTGTGGACGTAGAGCCGAGTCGGTCTGCCTTTGCCTTGCCGTTGTCGGCTGATGAGTCCGTACATTTCCAATTCTTTCAGCATTTTGGTGGCTTTATCGTGTCCGCAGGAAAGTGTTTCGCATATATCCTTTAGGGTGCAATACACGAACACATCGCCGTAGCGGTCAGTAAATCTATCCTTGTTTTTGGTGGAAAGGCTCATACGGTCAAGCAGTATTCCGTAGAGCAGGGCGGCATTTGCGGATAGCCCCGTATATGACGGGTGCGTTAGGATTGCTTTCGGAACTCTCACAAAAGCAAACGCTTCAGCTTCCCACCACTTGAATTTTTCGCCCAAGCGTTCTCACTCCTTTCGTGCGATTTTTTGTATTAAAAGGGGGCGGTTTTTGCCGTTTTCGTCCTCTGTAAGCGGCTTTTCTAAGGTGGGTGGTATGTTTCCCTTAACTTCCCGATATTCTGTTTTTTGCAACGATTTGGTGCTTTTTTACGGGCATAATGCACCGCCCTTTTGCTTTCATATCGGCGGCACTCTATGATTTTCGCCCGAAAACTCTGTTTGCAATCACGGGTACAACTGCGGCATATTTCGTTGTAGGTGCGGCGGTGCGTTATCGGATGAATGAAGAACGCCCACTCTTGTTTTGCTTTCTTTGATAATCTCGGCATCGTAAAACTCCTTTCACTTATTTGGACAAAGGGGTGCATTTTGGACACCCATTTTGAATTTCTTTTATTTACCCCTTCACTTGTTCCTACGGACATTATCAGGGTGTCATAGAACTGTCATAATCGTTTTGTTTTCCCTCAATGAGTAGCCACCGAGAAGGGCAAAAATATAACCGTTTTCAAAAAATCTTTCTAATAAGTAGGCACCGAAAGCGGCAAAAATTCAAAAGGATTTGAAAAAATATCTCTCTATTTGTTTGAAACGGGAGAGGAAAATATAAGGGTGTTTTTTGAAAAATCTCTCACATATTTGGAATTGCTACCGCCGAATGATGCCCTGTTTGCATTAAATTTTTCTGCGGCTCTCACTTACCTGCCGCACGGTTTTGAAGAAAAAACGAAACAGTTTCTAATATGTAATTGGCGAATTTATTTAGCGTTTGGCAAAAATTTTTTGATCTTCCTACTTTTAATTGCTGAATTTTTTTAGCGTTTAGACACTCCGTTTAATAATTTATTGGGAAATTTTTTGCTGAAAATAAAAAAGATTTCCGAAAAAATTTCTCGGAAGTCGAATGGAGAATGAGATGCACTATACCAGCAAGCATCGCCTTTTGTCACCCAAAGGTAGACCTGCCCGCCGACAAAGTATTGTCTTAGCGAGCAGACCGTTTTTACTCCTATCGGCTAAAAATGGTACTCGTTAGGGAAATTCCCTAAAACCCTTTGCCGCCGCAGAGCATAAAAAAGACACCTATCAAAATTGATAAGTGTCTGTGTGCGGCGGTGCCGCCTTATTCAGTTTTGGTTTTGAGCCGACACACTCCGTCAGCTTCGTCCCGCCGCTTTAATTCGGCGGCAAGGGTATCCATCATCTTACGCTCAATGTGTTCCACGCTACCACGATTGAGGTCGTGCTGATCGGCATACTTGCGTACCGATACCCCGTTTATGTAACGCTCGGTAAAATATTCTGCAAAAACTTTCATTACCGATTTTAAGCAGCCGTTTATAAAGCGGTAGTCCTCCATCATAACGGCATACTCATCTTTGCTAATGCCAATGTAACGGTTGTGTGCTTTGCAGAGTAAGTGCCTATCCCTATCTTCCGTATAGTGTTTGCAAAGATCCTTCGCATAATCATAATAGGTGGTGGTTGTTCGGAAACGGCGGCTGTAATAACTCTCTTTGTGTTCTTTTGGCTTGTTCGTGCGGCGAACACCCTCGAAGCCATCTTCCTCTATATCGAGCCATAGCCAATTCGGTGCGTTCATTTGCGTTTGACGGGTAAAGCACCGCACCGTCTTTCCGTTATGCTTGACCTTTGCATTAAAATCTTTCAAGGGCATTGTAACATACTGATTCTTGTCCTTGTAATCAACTGTATAAAAAATAACGGTGTCCTCTTGGCTTTCATAATCCTTTGCCGTTGTTACAACAAAGATGTGTTTGCCGTCATAACGCTTGTAATAACCGGCAAAGACACGCCTTTCTTTTTCAGCCATAGAACCGCCACCTTTCCGTTGAATTTATTTTATTATACACCTTTTTAAGCCGAAAAGAAAGGTCATAATTTTGAACAATTATAGCACAGTATAAAACAAATTGAGAATTAACGATTAGAATTAATGCCATCGTTAATTCTATCATCTTCACAATTAATTCTGAACTTTTTTTGAAACTTGCTTCCCAATATTGAAAATTCATTGATTTCGGGAAACAAATGTGGTATAATAACTTTGCGAGGTGATTTTCTATGAAACTAATCGAAAGAAAACAATACTTAGATAAAATGATAGGCGTTATCGGAACTCCCGATATTAAAGTTTTAACAGGCGTGAGACGTTCGGGTAAATCAAAGTTACTCGAAGCCTTCAAAGCCTATGTGAAAAAGAATATTGTTGACGCTAATATTATTCATATCAACTTTAACCTGTCTAAGTATGACAACCTTAAAGAATACAAAGCACTTAATGAATATATCGAAAACAACTATGTAGAAGGTAAGGAAAATTTCGTTTTAATTGACGAGATTCAAATGTGCGATAATTTTGAGCTGTGTATAAACAATCTCCACGCAACCGAGATGTACGATATTTATATCACGGGTTCTAACGCTTTTCTGCTCAGCTCGGATTTGGCAACATTGTTTACCGGCAGAACATTCGAAATCAAGGTGTATCCATTCTCCTTTGCCGAATATGTGCATTACTTCGGTCTAACAGATAATTATACTGCTTTTGATAACTATATGCTTGAAGGCGGTATGTCCGGTTCTTATCTGTATAAAGAGCAAGAGGATAAATACGATTATATCGAAACCGTCTTTGATACGTTGATCTTAAGAGATATACGACAAAAGTATAACATCAAAAATCCTGCTCTGATGGATCGTATTTCTCAATTCTTGATGGATAATGTGTCCAATTTGACCTCGGCAAGAAGCATTACGGACACGCTCACCTCGAACAAGGATAAAATTAATCATAAGACAGTTGGCAATTATCTGAGTTACCTTTGCAACGCATTTGCCTTCTATAAGTTCCGCAGATACGATATTAAAGGCAAAAAATATCTTGCTTCCAACGATAAGTACTATTTAAGTGACCATACCTTCCGCTATGCCAAGCTCGGTACAAAAAACTTAGATAACGGCAGAGTGATTGAAAATATCGTTGCAATGGAATTGCTTAGACGTGGCTATGAGGTTTATGTCGGTGTCTTATATAAAAAAGAGATTGATTTCGTAGCACTTAAGAGAAACGAGAAAATTTATATTCAGGTTTCGGACAATATTACCCATCCCGATACCTTTAGGCGAGAAGTTGATCCCCTGCTCAAAATCAAGGATGCCTATCCCAAGATGGTTATTGCACGAACAAGAAACCCCGAATATCAATACGAGGGCGTTAGAGTTGTTGATGTGGCAGACTGGCTGCTAAACAAATAACAACTTCCCAAAAACGAAAAAAATATAAATTTGGATAACGTAATTATTATCCCGCATATATCTTTTTATCAAGCCGATATTCGTTGGCGCTATTGATATGAAAGTTGTAGATGCTTGTGGGGTAACAGCAAAAGGAGAAAAAATGAAGTTAGCTGAAATATTAAATCTCATAGCAATTATTATAATTCCAATTATCGCCGTTATAGTTGGGCAGTGGTTACAAACTCGCTCTGAAAAACGAAAAGACAAAATGCACATATTTAAAACATTAATGACTTCCCGTGTTTATGGGTGGACGCAAGAAAGTGTATATTGCTTAAATATAATCGACATAGTGTTTGCAGATGATAAGAAAGTACGCAATGCGTGGAAAGACTTGTACGATAAGTATTGTGTTCAAAATCCCGATGAATCGCAACTTAAAAAAATCGAGACTGCACAATACAAATTATTAGAGACTATGGCTGTTTCTTTAGGATATAAGGATAAGGTTACGTGGGAAACCATTCAAAATCCCTATATTCCCAAAGGAATGTTACGGCAGATCGAAGCTCAAAACCAATCTCAACAAGCGTATAACAATCTATTGCTAAATATGCAACAGATGATGCCGCAGAGTAAAAATCCGGAGGAAAAGAAATGAGTACCAATATTTCAAAACAAAAGCGTGAGGATCTACTTACGAAAATAAAAGAAATTCGGACTTTTATTTCTGCTGCACCGCAGGACGAGAACACGGGCAATCTGCTCTCCTACCTTTCGGAGCTTGAAAAAGATGTGTGCGGTAAAAAATACGGTCTTGTGTTCGAGGAACACCGTGAGGAGATTGACGAGGTACTTGCCACCCACACGCCCGTCCTGACTGAGCAAAGCGACCTTTATATTGCCAACGGCGGCGAAATGAACTTTCTTATCGAGGGGGACAACCTCGCTTCGCTCAAATTGCTTGAAAAGACACACAAGGGTAAAATTGACCTCATTTACATAGATCCGCCATATAACACACAAAACGCTGATTTTATGTACGATGATACTTTTGTTGCGGCGGATGACTTATATAGACACAGTAAATGGCTGTCTTTTATGAAAAAAAGATTACTGTTTTGTCGAAAATTATTAGCTGACAGAGGTTTTATTTTTATAAGCATTGATGACAACGAAGCACCGTACTTAAAGGCTCTCTGTGATGAAATTTTTGGTGAGGATAATTACGAAAAAACTGATTATATTCAAGTGCGTTATCCCGATAAAACATTGAAATCCGATATGCGTTACCACAAGGAAATTGAGCAAGTTTTAGTGTATCGAAAGTCATTTGCGGCAAAACCATATCTTAAACCACAAGAATATGATTACGATAAATTTATATATTCTATCAATGAATTATCCGCAGGCAAAGAGATCGAATTGGGCGGAAAAAAGGTGGTTGTCTTTGAGCAAGACGAATACGAAATCATACAACACGATACGGGCTTCAAAGATGGTCTAAAAGAAATATGGGCAACGGGTACAATTCTCAATGGTAATTCATCGGGTAGATTTTTCCGTGATTATCTTGATGGCAGAAAAGATATTGATGGATTAGGCATTCTTTATAAAGTTTATGGTATAGGCGATGACCAATACCCCTACCGATATTTTACCGGTCCTAAAAAGGCAAATGCAACAAAAGGAAAGTATTATCAAGGAGTTCCTTTCGAAAAGATGGCAGAGGGTGCGACAAAGGTAACTCCTATTCCTAATTTTTATGATATGGCAGGAGATTTTGGCAACATTCGGCACGAGGGCGGTGTTCCTTTTAATAGCGGCAAAAAACCTGTTAAACTGATAAATATGTACCTTGATTATTTTGCAGAGAAAGATATTACGGTTCTTGACTTTTTCGCAGGTTCAGGCAGTACGGGACACGCTGTGTTACAACGCAATACCCTTGACGACGGAAATCGAAAATTCATTCTTTGCACAAATAACGAAAGCGGTATTTGTCGGGACATTACATATACCCGCATTAAAAACGTTTTGCAGAAAAATAGCGGCAGTCTAAAATATTACAAGGTGGACTATATCCCCGTGAGCGAGCGTATGTACTACGAATATGCGGACGAGCTGCTTTTGCATATCCGTGAACTCGTTGAGCTTGAAAACGGTGTAAATTTTACGGGCAATGCTGAAATCGGTATTGTGCTGACGGAAGAAGAACTTGACGAATTTATAGCCAATGCAGACTCTTTTGCAAAATGCCGCAAACTGTATATGGGACACGACCTCTTACCGAGCGAAGAACAAGAGCGTGTACTGAAGAAATACGGCATTGAAATCAGTATCATTCCCGACTACTACTATCGGGATTTGCAGGAGGGTTGATTATGGTATTAAAAGAATTTCAGTTAAATGCGGTAAAATCGTTGTTTGAAGCAATGGCAACCCCTGCTCGTGATATTATTCTCAAAAGCCCTACGGGTAGCGGTAAAACCATTATTTTGACCTATTTTATGCACCAATACATACAGTCTTTCCCGAAAACCGTCTTTGTATGGCTTACGCCCGGCAAGGCAAACCTTGAAGAACAGAGCAAGGCGAAAATGGATAAGTATATCCACGCTTCGCAAACAAAACTGCTCTCCGATGTGATGACGGCGGGTTTTGAGGAAAATGACAGTTGCTTTATAAATTGGGAGAAGCTGACGAAGAAAGGCAATAATGCCCTGAAAGACAGTGAACGCACCAACTTTTTAGAGCATATTCAACACGCCCTCAATGACGGTATTCGCTTTGTGATTATCGTGGACGAGAGCCACCAAAACAACACCATAAAAGCCGATGAAATTATACAGTATTTTCACACGGACAAGATTATCCGTTGCTCTGCTACTCCGAAAGGCATAGCGAAAGCGGAAATCATTGATATTCCCGAAGAAGAGGTTATTGCGGCGGGACTTATCAAAAAAATGCTTGTTATTAACCAAGACTTTCCGCAGACCATTGAAACAGAAGATCAAACGGCTTTTCTGCTTGAAAAGGCACTCAAAAAGCAAAGGGAACTCCGTGCAGCATTTTTACAAAACGATACCGATATTAACCCTTTAATCGTAATTCAGATCCCGAACAAATCTGAATCCTTGCAGGACGGTGTGGAACGTTACCTTGAAACGCAGGGGTTGACCTACGAGAACGGACAACTTGCGGTATGGCTCTCCGACCAACACGAAAATTTGGAGGGTATTGACGAGCCTAACGCCACCACCTCTGCGGTCATTATAAAACAAGCGGTTGCTACGGGTTGGGATTGTCCGAGAGCACATATCCTTGTGAAACTTCGTGATAATATGGACGAAACCTTTGAGATACAAACGATAGGTCGTATTCGCCGTATGCCCGAAGCAAAGCACTACCAAAGTGATCTGCTCGACAGTTGCTATCTTTACACCCTCGATGAAAAATTCACCGCAGGCGTAAAAATGGCTCTCGACAAGGGTGCATTAAACGCTTGTACTCTTTTTCTTAAAAACGAATATAAAGACATAACGCTCACAAGCGAACAGCGAACAATGGTTACAAGTACCCGTAATCCACAAAAGGCATTACAAGCCATTGTTGCCTACGCTCAAAAGGAACTTGGCATTGGTACGGACAAGACGGAAAATCGGACACGTTTGCAGACCGCAGGCTATGAGTTGAGCGAAAACATTGTAAAGCATACCCTTTCGGGTGAAACTGCTACCCTTGATTTTGCGGCGGCAGATATGAACGCTATTGCGGTTACTGAAAAACTGAATACCCATACACACGGACGAGATTACCATCAAAAAGTCGGTAAAATCGGCTTGGAAATCGGTATGGAATATTCGTATATGAACACCATTATTCGCAAACTGTTTGATAAAAACTTTAAGTACAGCCGTAAAATCCTTGCTTTAGAGCCGAGAGAGGTTTACGCCTTCGTAATAAACAACGCTGACAGACTTCGCCATTTAGTGCGTGAAGCTATGGCTTATGAATTGGCTCAAATGCAGTTTGAAATTCAGCAAAAATCTTATTACGAGTTCCGCATTCCGCAGTCTTGTTTATTCACCTACAACGGCGAAGCGAAAACGCAGCTCGTAATGAAAAAGAACGTATATCAGAATTATCTCTCATCTGCCGCACCACGCTCTATGCCGGAGGTTAAATTTGAGAAATTCTGCGAGCGTTCCGACAGCATTGAATGGTGGTATAAAAACGGGGACAAGGGTAATGAGTATTTTTCTATCGTCTATACGGATAATTCCAATAGACAAAAGCTGTTCTACCCCGACTATATTATTTCCGTAAACGGCGAGTTGTGGATTATCGAAACAAAGGGCGGCTTTGACCGTAGCGGCAATAGCCAAGATATAGACCTTTATACACCGAAGAAATTTGGTGTGTTAAAAGCCTATCTTGACGAACACGGATTAAAAGGCGGTATCGTCCGCAACGATGCAACAACCGATGAACTGTGTATCTGTATGGATCACTATTCCGATGACATCGGTAGTGATGATTGGCAAGTGCTTGAAAGCGTATTGCCTTAAATAGACGAAAACGGCAGGTGTCTATACTGCACCTGCCGTTACTACTCTATTTCTTGGTCGAGGTTATCGAACTCTGCTGAGTCGAAAAAGTCTTTAAGGGACATATTAACCCCGTCACAAATGATTTTTATGGTTGCGATTTTAGGATTTTTGCTTTTGCCGTAAAGGATATTCTTTATCGAGGACGGCGGCAAGCCTGCGGCGGTTGCCAACGCATTTATGGTTAAATCCTTTTCATCGCATATCTGCAATATTCTATTTTTAACCGCTTTGCATAGCGGTGAGCGTTGATCGGTCATACTGACTACCCCTATATACACATTTTGCTATATATAGTGTAGTCAATTTTTTTGACGATTATAGGCTACGCATACTACTTTTAGGCTATACATAGCCTATTGGAGATGAACACAATGGAGAAAACAGCGACTTTTATCGGACACGGCGAGTGTTGGGGTGTGGATAAAGAGAAAGTCCGTGCCGCCGCCGAAGAATTGATACAAAAAGGTGTCGAAACCTTCCTTTCGGGCGGTATGGGCGGCTTTGATTGGCTCGGTGCAAGGGTTGTATATGAGTTAAAGGAAAAGTACCCTCATATCAAAAATATCCTTGTAATTCCGTACCTTACCTTTAACGTGCGGAACAAAGACCTCTTTGACGAAATACTCTACCCCGATGGCTTTGAGAAATATCATTTTAAGGCGGCGATCCCGAAGCGTAACCGCTTTCTCGTAGATAACTCAAAATATGCAATCTGCTATGTTACACACGGCTGGGGCGGAGCTGCACAAACCTATGAATACGCAAAAAAGCACGGCTTGAACATTGTGGATATACGATGTTGAAAACAAGGTGATGTGTTTTGATTTAAGCACAGCCGAAATTTCTACCTATCGTCAAGCCAAAGACGAATAATTTTTAGCACTACCAAAGCGGCAGGGGGAGAAATCTCCCTGCCGTGATTTTCCTTATTTTGTGTTAAATTTTCAAAATCGAAACAAAATATAGTGTTTATTATGAAAAAAGACTTGACTTTTTCGGTAAGATGGGTTATACTTTTGGTAAGTCGGAGTAGAAGTTACTCCGCATATAAGGAGGAAATACTATGAGTAAAGCATTTGGACAGAGGTTATTAAACCTATTACAAAAACAAGGTATAACACAAAAGGAGCTTGCTGATAGAATTAATACTACTGAAGCAACACTCTCTCGTTATGTTTCCGGCGACAGAGAGCCTAAAGCGGATATGCTCGCAAATATCGCTACTGCCCTTCACACTACATCGGATTATCTGCTCGGAATTGAGCCTGATGATTTTGATTTCCCAAAGGTTGAGCGTCTATTAGCAAGAAACGCCGCAACAATGTCGGAAAAACAAAAACGAGCACTTATTTCTGCTTTGTTCGGGGAGGACTAATATTGGCATTTAGATTATCAGACAAACGATGTGAAGAAATCAAAGAGATTGTAGTCAACACTTTCGAGGAACTTAATATCCGATGTATTCCTATAAGTGCCTTTGAAATGGCTACAAAACTCGGTGCGGTGGTTGTCCCTTATTCCTCAAAAACCGAAGAAACACGGCAACTTATGATGGAAAGAAGTGAGGACGGATTTACCATCAAGAAAGATGGCGTGTGGTACATTTTTTATAATGATGCAAAGGGCTACGGACGTGTCAACAACACCCTCACCCACGAGTGTGGGCATATAGTGTTGGATCACACGGAAGAAAGCGAATTGGCAGAAGCCGAAGCGAAGTTTTTTGCAAAGTATGCTCTCGCACCGCCCGTCCTCATTCACAAATTAGAGTTAAAGGATGCCTACGAGGTTTACGAGCATTTTGACATCAGCCTTGAAGCAGCAGGCTACGCCTTCTCTTACTATCGTAAATGGTTGACTTACGGCAATAAGGATTATACCAATTACGAAATACGATTACTCCAGCTTTTTAAAGAAGCTGTGTAATAGTAAATTAAGAGAAAGGACGGTGATGTTATATGATTGTAAAGGTCGTACAAATAGAAAAAGCACTCAGTAAATTGCGGCAACAATTTACAAAGTGCGTTCTCTTTGGATGCGAGCATCCGATATTCTGTTACAAGTATTATGCCACATCTGAAGAAAAATTGCAAGAACTATTGATGTTTTTACGAAAAAAATTTGCGATTTTCTGCAAAGAACAGATGAGGAGGGCATAATATATATGTCAAGAAAAAATGGCACTCGAAGTGGGTGCAAAGATGTTTTTCACGCATTTTTAGTAAAAAATGCGAACTACGATAGTCCACTTGAAATCCCGTGCTTAAAAACAGAAATGCGAAAGCCCAACAAGCTCATTGCGTTTTCAAAGGCGGTACACAGTACCGAATATGATGCTTGGGTGCATTTTTACGAGGACGATACCGCTTTTGAAAGATTATGGAATAGACCTAACACCTATCTCCCTATCCTAAAGAAATTCAAAGGGGTTATATCTCCCGATTTTAGTGTCTATCGAGATATGCCGTTGGTAATGCAACAATGGAATATTTATCGTAGCCGTGCAATCGGTCATTGGTTGCAAGAAAACGGAATACCCGTCATCCCCAATATACGCTTTGGCGATGATCGTACATTTGAATTATCCTGTGCGGGTATAAAAAAGCACGGGGTAATCGCAGTAGGCTCTCACGGCTGCATAAGGCTACTGAGCGAACGCAAGTATTTTATAAACGGCTTAAAATATGTGGTTGACACATTAGAGCCAAAAACCATTGTGGTATATGGTGCTACACCGGACGAGGTTTTCGCACAGTATAAAGAAATGGGAATTGAAATACTGCAATTCGACAGCGACTTTATGCAAAGTCGAAAGGCGGTGAGCGCTTAATGGGTGCAGGCTTTCACGGTGGTTTTGGCGGCACTCACGGTGCAGGCGAAAACCACAAAGATTACATTGAAAATACTCTGCCCAAGAGTTCACCTATTAAAATTCCGTACTCTGCCACAGTAAAAGAAGAACAGAAAAACGGATACGACCAAGTTAAATATACTTGGAAAAAGGGTGATTATTCTTATACAAGCCGTTGGCACACCCGCACACCTAATGCACCAAAAGAGCAAGGAAATTCGTGGGTTGTTGAGCGTAAAAAATCAGGTGTTGGTTACGGCAAAAATGCACGCCCAAAGCAAGAAGAAGTTTTGGTAGGAAAAAACAAGTGGATATCAAAGCAAGATTGGAAAAATGCAATAATGGCACGTAAAAAAGGCACATTAACACAACAACAAAAGGAGTGGTTGGATAATGGACACTGGAAAGACAATAGATAATTTCAAATTCTATGAGGGATTTGAAGGTGAACCCGAAATTGTAATCAAAGCCGAAAACTCGGATATGCAAATCTTACATATATGGGATGGATACTTTGATGATATATTGAGAGAACCCAAGCTTGACGGAAACGGGTGGCAAGGGTTTACAAGAGATTATCATCAATGCGAGGGTGCGTTCGGGGATGATTCCGAAGCAATCATAACAGATATAAACGAATACCTCTCTGACCTAAAATCATACCAAAATCGTCATTTTGATTATGACGATACAAAAGAAGTGTATGATTTACTGTGTTCTTGGTTAGATAATGCAATAAAAAATGGGTTTGAAAGAATATCTATAAAAGTAGTCTAATCTATTTCACGGCAGAGACTTGTTCTCTGCCGTGTTTTCATTTTGGCGGGTATTAGGGTGTTCCCTAACGAGTGGTATTTGGTAGTGTGACTACCCAAATACACTGCTCGCTAAGACGGGACGGCTTACGAGCAAAGCACCGTTTGTGGAAAACCTATCCACAAATGGTCTGCTCGCTAAGATAGTGCAGATTATTACCGCACGTGGCTTTTGGGAACAAAAGACGATGCTTGCTATGCTCATACCGCCAATGGCGGCAAAGCAAAAAAGAAGGCACAACCAACGGATTTTCGTCCGAAGGCTGTGCCTTTTTCATTGTTCTATACGTATTTTACACGCACATTTTTGAGTTTTGACCGCATAATTTTTAGCAAAACTTCGTCAACGCCGTCCGTGTATTTACCCGCCGATATAAGCGCGTTTTTCTTTGCGATAAGGCTCTCAATTATCAAATTTCTTTCTTCGGGGGTGATGTAAATGTAAAACTTTTTCAAGCGTAAACCACCTCTGCGTTGACAATTTCGGTGGCTCGGTTACGGATATTGTTCATCTTCTGCACCCACTCCATCGGTGCGGCGGCTTTCAATTTTTCCGTAACACCCTCGTTTTCAGCAAGGGATTTTACAATGTCCTCAAACATTCTCTCGGCTCGTTTGTCGAGATTGGAAAGGTGGCTTGTCAATTTGCAACTTGTCAGCAGATTGATGTAAAACACCTTCCTGTGCTGCTTAATGTAGCGTAGATGCCGCTGTCCCCATACCCCTATTTCCGTTTCTTCTTCGGTGGGCAAAACGAGGTTGGGTAGGTAGTAATCGCCCTGCTTTGTGTAAGTGCCGCCCATTTTTTCGTACTGTGTCATTTTTTCTGACCTCCGTATAATTTATTTTCCGATGCAACGTTCAGCGAACTGAAGCATTGCATAACAGAACTTTTCATACGGTGTCAATGATGTATGTAACGGGTCACCCTCTTTAATTCTGAATGAACGCCTGATTTCCTTTGGAATAACAATTCTTCCGAGATCATCAATACGTCTTACAATTCCTGTTGCCTTCATTGTAATTTCTCCCTTAAAATGTATTTTGCTCTGTAATATTTTGCACATTATTTACTGTAAAATACAAATTAAGTTGAGGAATTTTTAACCAAAATCAGCAAAAAACTTTATTTTAAATTACTCTTATGATAGAATATAAAAAATAAATGCACAAAGGATAATTTTAATGAGTTATAAATATGAACTTCACTGCCACACAGGCTGTGTTTCACGGTGCGGCAGAGTGGAACCTGAAAGAATTGTTGAACTTTATAAACAGCACGGCTACAGCGGAATTGTTGTTACCGACCATTACAGCCCGATGACCTTTACGCCGAACTGGTCGCCCGAAAAGCAGATTGATTTTTATCTTGAAGGCTACAGGCGTATGAAAAAGGCCGCAGGAAGTGATTTCACGGTACTTCTCGGTATGGAACTGCGTCATTATGCTTCTGCCGACGATTATCTGATTTACGGCGTTACGGAGGATTTTTTATATAATGCAGGCAATCTTATGATGTGCGGTGTGCCCAAAATGAAAAAATTCTGCGAAGAAAACGGATTTCTGCTTATGAATGCTCACCCGTTTCGCCCGTTTCGCACAAGATGCAACCCGAAATACCTTGACGGTATAGAGGTATATAACGGAAAAACGCCTAAAAAAGAGAACGATAAAGCATTTGAATGGGCAAAGAAAAACAATAAAATTATGGTGTCGGGCTCTGATTTTCACACCGAAAAGCACACGGCAAGAGGCGGCATAATCACCAAAGAACCCATAAAAAGCAACAGCGATTTATTAACAATACTTAAAAAAGGCGATTTTACACTTGTAAAAACAGAATAAATAATATATAATTTTAAATTCAAAATAATAAAATTTCCACTTATACAAGGGGCATAACACAAACTAAATGAGAGGACAATGGCAATGTATAAAATTCTTAAAAAGGAAAAACTCAACGATGCGGTTACCAGAATGGTAGTTGAGGCTCCTTTTGCTGCAAAAAAGGCAGAGCCGGGTCAGTTCATCATTCTTCGTGTTGATGAAAACGGCGAAAGGATTCCTTTAACCATTTCTGATTTCGACAGGGAAAAAGGCACGGTAACAATCATTTTTCAGATTGTAGGTGCAGAAACATCACGCCTTAATATGAAAGAAGAAGGCGATTATATTCACGATTTTGCAGGACCTTTGGGCAACCCCACAAAAACAGACGGCTATAAAAAAGTAGCAGTTATAGGCGGCGGCGTAGGCTCTGCGATTGCATTTCCCGTTGTTAAAAAGTTTTATAAAAACGGCACTGAAGTGCACACAATCTGCGGTTTCAGAAATAAAGATTTGGTTATTCTTGAAGATGAATTCAAAGAAAATTCAAGTAAATATGTGCTTGTATCCGACGACGGCTCAACAGGTACAAAAGGCTTTGTAACAGACGCTCTTAAATCGCTTATCGACAGCGGTGAAAATTACGACCTTGTAATTGCAATCGGACCTTTGCCGATGATGAAATTCGTTTCAAAACTCACAAAAGAATACGGCATTAAAACAATCGTTTCAATGAACCCGATTATGATTGACGGCACGGGAATGTGCGGCGGATGCCGTTTAACGGTAGGCGGGGAAACAAAATTTGCCTGTGTTGACGGCCCTGAATTTGACGGTCACCTTGTTGATTTTGACGAGGCTATAGAGCGAGGCGCTATGTATAAAAATTTTGAGCGGGAGTCAAACTGCAATCTTCTGAATAAGGAGGTGCAGTGATATGGATATAATGAAAAAACATCCGATGCCTGTGCAGGACCCTCTTGTAAGAAATAAAAACTTTAAGGAAGTTGCACTCGGCTATGATGAAAAAACAGCAGTGGAAGAGGCAAAAAGATGCCTGAACTGCAAACACAGACCCTGTGTGACTGGCTGCCCCGTAAATATTGTAATTCCCGAATTTATTAAATACGTTGCCGAAGGTGAATTTGAAAAGGCTTATCAGGTAATCAGCGCATCATCTGCATTGCCTGCTGTCTGCGGCAGAGTATGTCCGCAGGAGCGCCAGTGTGAATCAAAATGTGTAAGAGGAATTAAAGGCGAGCCTGTGGCAATCGGCAGACTTGAAAGATTTGTTGCCGATTATCATAATAGCCACGCAGACGACAAAGTAAATATACCTGAGAAAAACGGCAAAAAAGTTGCTGTAATCGGTTCAGGTCCCAGTTCGCTTACCTGCGCAGGCGACTGTGCAAAAATGGGTTATGACGTTACTGTGTTTGAAGCACTGCATATTGCAGGCGGTGTGCTTGTTTACGGTATTCCCGAGTTCAGACTGCCTAAAAGCATTGTAAAAACAGAGGTTGACAACCTTAAAGCGCTGGGCGTTGATTTCAAAACAAATGTTATTATCGGAAAAAGCATTGAAATTGACGACATTATGAAAGAATATGACGCAGTGTTTATCGGCTCGGGCGCAGGTCTGCCCCGTTTTATGGGCATTGAGGGTGAAAACCTTAAAGGCGTTTATTCAGCCAATGAATTTTTAACAAGAATTAACCTTATGAAAGCGTATAAAGAGGACAGCAGAACGCCTATTCAGCACGCAAAAGCCGTTGCCGTAGTCGGCGGCGGCAACGTTGCTATGGACGCAGCAAGATGCGCAATACGCCTCGGCGCTGAAAAAGTTTACATCATCTACCGCCGCTCGCTTGATGAACTGCCTGCAAGAGCAGAAGAAGTTGAGCACGCTATGGAAGAACAGATTGAGTTTAAAACGCTGACTAATCCAACAAAAATTATCGGTGATGAAAACAATAATGTGTGCGCAATAGAATGTATTTCAATGGAACTCGGCGAACCAGACGAATCGGGCAGAAGACGCCCCGTTGTTATCAAGGGCAGTGAACATTTGATTGATGTTGACTGCGTGATTATGGCACTCGGCACATCACCTAATCCGCTTATCAAGAGCACCACAAAGGGACTCGAGGTTGACAAACGAGGCTGTATTGTTGCAGACGAAATGGGCAGAACGTCACTTAAAGGCGTATTTGCAGGCGGCGACAGCGTAACAGGCGCTGCAACCATTATTAAGGCAATGGGAGCAGGCAAAAACGCCGCAAAGGCTATTGATGAATATCTGAAATAAATAACAGCATATAATAAAAAAGGCAGGATTTTAATATTCCTGCCTTTTTTTATGCTGTCAGACGGGTCGATTGGGCAGGACCCCTACAGAGCTGAACACACGCCACTGCGGATTTTCATTCTGTTTTACCCATTACATTAAGCGGATTTACCGACTTGCCCTCAAGCTTTGTTTCAAAATGAAGGTGAGCCTCCTCCGCCCCTTCACACGGAACTTTGCCGAGCGTGCCGATAACTCCTCCGATTGCAACATTGTCGCCTGCCGAAACGCTTGCGCTGTCAAGACCGCAGTATTTAGCAACAAGCTGACCGCCGTGGTCAATTTCAACAACAATGCCATATCGTGCATCACTGTAAACATCGAGCACAATGCCGTCATTAACGGCAAGAACTTCAGTACCTTCTTCTGCCTTGAAATCGACAGCAGGATGGCTTCTGTAATCCTTCATTGTTTTGTTGAAAACAAGCTCTTCGGAATAGCCGAAAAGCACTGCCTCACTAACCGGATACTGATAAAAGCTCTTGTACGGCGTGTTAGTATCAGTCAGCGGCATAGACGTACTTTCAGTCGTTGCCTCGGTCTGCACCTGAGTAGTCGGTGCCGTTGTTTCTGCCGTTGTATCTTCAACGGTAACACTGCGCTGAACCGCCGTTGTATCAACCACAGTTGTAGGCTCATTTACCGTATCATTTTTATTTGAACCCGTTGTAGTAAAATAAACGATTGCACCGAGCGCAATAACAGACACACAGATAACCGAAAATAAAGCCTTTAAATTTTTATTATCCTTTTTTGAATTAGAATTTGATGACATAAAAAACACCTCAAAAGCATTATGCCCTGAGGTGTTTTTACTTATTCACCGATTTTGCAGACTTTTTCCATAATTGATAAAGAATTGCGTACCGTTTCAAGCGGAGATTCATAGCCGAGTTTAACGGCAATATATGCTTTTTTGCCTGCCGAAAGCAGAACTCTGCCCTTCATTTCACGGTTAAGCGCCATAACAAGATTAATATCAGGCTCGTTCATATAAAACAGAATTGAGCCGTTTCTCTGCGAAATTTCATAAACACCGAGTTTTATTGCAACATTTCTCAAAAGCGAAATTTCAACAAGGCCGCAGATTGCCTCGGGCGGTGTGCCGAAACGGTCACGCAGTTCATCATAAACATCATTTGCGTCGGCGTCACTTCTTATGGCTGCTATGCGTTTATACATTGACAGCCTCTGCGGTGTGGAAGAAATATAACTTTCAGGGATATGCGCTTCAATCGGAAGGTCAATGAGGCACTCTTTTTCTTCTGTTTCTTCTTTCTTTTCGCCTTTTTCCTCGGCAACAGCATCGGCAAGCAGTTTTAAGTACATATCATAGCCGACTGCCTCCATATGTCCGTGCTGTTTATTGCCAAGCAGAGAGCCTGCACCGCGGATTTCAAGATCACGCATTGCAATTTTAAAGCCCGAGCCGAACTCGGTATATTCTCTTATAGCCTCAAGGCGCTTTGTGGCAATATCGCTTAGTTCCTTACCCCTCGTAAATGTGAGATAAGCATAGGCACGGCGTGAACTTCTGCCTACCCTGCCCCTTATCTGATGCAGTTGGGCAAGACCCATTCTGTCTGCATTTTCAATAATGAGCGTGTTTACATTAGGCACATCAATACCCGTTTCAATAATCGTTGTGCACACAAGAATATCAATCTCGCCGTTCAAAAGTTTTGCCCACACATCTGAAAGCTGCTCCTCTGTCATTTTACCATGGGCAACGCCGACATTGGCATCGGGAATTGCTTTTTTTATACGCACGGCGGCGTGGTCAATAGTTTCAATATTATTATGAAGATAGTAGCACTGACCGCCCCTTGCAAGCTCTTTTTCCATAGCCTCTGCAAGCACGCCGAAATCATACTCAACAACGTAGGTCTGCACGGGGTATCTGTCGCCCGGTGCCTCTTCAATCAGGCTCATATCCCTGATACCGCTCATTGCCATATTAAGCGTTCTCGGAATCGGTGTGGCAGACAGGGTAAGTACATCAACTTTAGGGAATTTTTCTTTGATTTTTTCTTTCTGCGCAACGCCGAAACGCTGTTCCTCGTCAACAATCAGCAGTCCCAGATCCTTGAATTTTATATCCTTGCTGATAATTCTGTGTGTGCCTACAAGCAAATCAACTTTTCCCTCTGCTAAATCTTTAAGCACCTGCTTCTGCTTTGCAGGCGAAACAAAACGTGAAAGCATTTCGATTCTTACGGGGAATGCCTCCATTCTTGAGCGTGCCGTGTTGAAATGCTGCATGGCAAGAACCGTAGTGGGCACAAGGATTGCACATTGCTTACCCTCTGACAGGCATTTGAATGCGCCTCGCAGTGCAACCTCTGTTTTGCCGAAGCCTACATCGCCGCAGAGCAGTCTGTCCATAGGTACAGGGCGCTCCATATCGTGCTTGATTTCATCAACACAGCGGAGTTGGTCGTCTGTTTCATCATACGCAAAGCGAAGTTCAAAATCACGCTGCATATCTGTATCTTCCGAAAAGGCAAAGCCTTTTGTGCTCATACGCTTTGCATAAAGCGCAATAAGCTCTTTTGCCATATCCTTAACAGATGAACGCACCTTTGCCTTTGCTTTTTTCCATTCACTGCCGCCGAGCCTGTTGATTTTTACACGTGCCGTGTTTTCGCCCGGACCGATATATTTAGAAACAAGGTCAAGCTGGGTAACAGGCACATAAAGCACATCGCCCTTGGCATATGAAATTTTGATATAATCTTTTTTTACTTTATTGAGTTCGAGCGCCTGAATACCGTCAAAAATACCGATACCGTGCACATTATGAACAATATAATCACCGACGGTCAGTTCATCAAGCGAATGAATCACATTTTTTGAATGAACCTTGTTTGCTTTCTTTTTCTTTTGCAGTGTTCTTGTGTGAGTAATAAGCGCAAACTTAATATCTGAAAACTGAAATCCTGCCGAAACCGTACCCGAAACAACTGTTACTGCACCTATCTGAAACTGCTGAGGGTAACTTTCACTGAAAACGGTATTGAAACCCGCCTCCTCAAGGTCATATGCAAGTGCTTTTGCATTTCTTAAAGTACCTGCCATAACACAGATTGTGTAGCCTTTTTCTTTAAGCGGAGCAACATCTTCCTTCAACTGCTCAAAAGTACCGTTCCACGCATTGAAGCTCTGAATCGTGAAATTTGAAAGATTGGCAACAGGCGTGTCAAACGAGCCTCTCGGCAGGGAATCAAGGTAAACGGCACCGTGATTTTCATAAATACGGCAGAGTTCGTCAAAACTAAGTGTAAATTTATCAACTCCTTTGCACAGTGTGCCGTCTTCAAGATACCATTTTACCTGTTCATTCATCAGTTTAAACTGATTATTTGTTTTCTCTTTTACTCTGGCGCTTTCGCAGATAAAGAGAAGATTATCGCCGAGATAATCAAAAATTCCGCTGCTTTTGTATGCAAGCGGCAGATACCTGTCACTGCATACAATAGATAATCCGTTTTTCAGATTTTCAGCATCTTCATATAATTTTTCCCGTGCTTTTATTGCTTTACCCTTTAAAGATTTTGCCAGATTTTCAATTTTTTCGGCAAATTTTTCTTTTGAGTCAAAAAGCACTTCCGTAGCAGGTATAATTTCAATACGCTCGGCATTTCTTGTACGCCTTTGTGTGGCAATATCAAAATGCGAAATCGTGTCTACCGTGTCGCCCCACAGTTCGATACGGACAGGCTCGTCAAACCCCGGCGGGAAAATATCAATAATTCCGCCCCTTACGGCAAATTGTGACGTACCGTCTACCTGGTCATAGCGTGAGTAGCCTGCGTAAACAAGTTTATTTACAATATCGTCAATATTAACCATTTCGCCGACTGAAATTACGGCGGTTCGTTTCTGAAGTTCCGCAGGCGGCATAGTCATCTGCACGGCGGCATTAACAGAACATACGACTGCAGTAAATTCATCATTCAGAATTGCGGAAAGCACGCCGAGACGCAGGTGCTCAAACTCGTGCGACAGACCTGCCACCTGCTGAAAGGTAAATTCACGGGCAGGATAGTAAAGAACGCCTGCCGAAACTGCGCCCAAATTTTCGCTCATTTTAATAGCCGACGGCTCGTCAGGCATAATGATGAATGCCTTTTTACCTTCATCGCTTATAATGCTGTGAATCAGATGCGGCTTGAACCCGTCGGGCACACCTATAGCCCCGACAGGCGTACCCGTGGGGTTTACACTGCCTGCGAGGCTTTTGAATTCACTGCTTTTTTCAAATATTTTTAAAAAGCAAGACATATTATTTCTTCTTTCGTTGGTATTTCGGGAGGGCGCAGAGACCCTCCCCTACTGTTTGGAATTCTCAAAGATGTTTACGAATTAAACAAATTCATTGCCTTATCAATTTCATCATTTACGATATACGGCAGGGCGTCGACTGCGTTTTCAAGCGCTGATTTTAAATCTTTTTCAAGTTCTTTCGGAAATCTGCCGAGAACCCAGTTTATAATATCGTAATCGGGATTTGGCTTTTTGCCGACTCCCACTTTGATACGCGGAAAATTTTCACTGCCTAAATGAGCAATAATGCTTTTAAGTCCGTTGTGACCGCCTGCAGAACCCTTTCTTTTAATTCTTATCTGCCCTACATCAAAAGAAAAATCATCTGAAATTACGATAACTTTTTCGGGCGGAATTTTATAAAACCTTGCCGCCTCACCGACAGCCTCACCTGAATTATTCATAAAAGTCTGCGGCTTCATTACAAGGCATTTTTTGCCGTTTATTGTGCAGTCTGCTGTAAGAGAATGAAATTTTAACTTTTTTATATTAAGATTTTCGTTAATTGCAAACAAATCTATTGCAAGAAATCCTGCGTTATGGCGTGTCATTTCATATTTAGCACCGGGATTGCCTAAACCGACAATTAAATATTCATAGCCGCCGTTTGATTTTTTAAATATCATTTTTAATTCCTTTTGCGTTTATTATTGATGGTCGTCGGAAGTATCGACCTTTACGGTAATTTTTATTTTATCCGCTCTTTTGCCGTCTACGCTCAGCACACGGGCGGTAATATTGTCAAATTCGGCAACATCGTCAACTTCGGGAATTTTATCAAGCAGCATCATAATAAAGCCGTTCACGGTTGTAACATCATCTTCAACATGGTTTATTTTGAAATATTCAAAGAAATCCTCAAGCGATGCCGAACCGTCGGCAATATACTCATTATCGCTGATTTTTTCAAAATCGACTTCCACTTCATCGTGTTCGTCCCATATTTCGCCTACAAGTTCCTCAAGTATATCTTCAAGCGTTACAATACCCTCTGTGCCGCCGAATTCATCAATAACAACGGCAAGATGTGTCTTATTTTTCTGAAAAATACGCAGAAGTTTTGAGATTTTTGTATCGGGTGAAACACTCGGAACAGGTTTTAAAATCGTTCTGAGCGATTTCAGATTTCGATCTCTTGCACTTTCAAAATCACGGTGGTGAATCAGACCGACAATATTGTCTATATCATTGATATAAACAGGCAGACGGCTGCGGTTGCTTGTTTTGAAAACCTTTTCGATTTCATCAAACGAGGCATATTTATCAACAGCGTCAACATCAATTCTTGGGGTAAGAATGTCAATAACATCAATATCGTCAAACTCGATTGATGAGCGGATAAGTTTTGATTCGTTTTCATCAATTTCGCCGCCCGTGTGAGCCTCATTAACATATGTTTTAAGTTCTTCTTCAGTTACGGCGTTTACTTTACCGAGACCGAAAATCCTGTTCATAAGTTTAGACCATCCACGGAAAAACAATGATAGCGGGCTGAACAGAATAATGAAAAATTTAACAAGCGGTGAAATCAGAATTGCATAACTTTCGGCACGCTCTTTTGCTATCTGTTTCGGTGTAACTTCGCCGAAAATAAGTACAACAATCGTCATAACAATAGTTGAAAGCGTTGTGCCGAGGCTTTCACCGTAAATGCCCGTAAAAACAATGGTTGAAATTGCCGTGCAGGCAATATTTACAAGGTTGTTGCCGATTAAAATTGTAGACAAAACAACATCGTATTCTTCGGAAAGGGAAAGTGCCCTTTCTATTCTTTTTGATTTTCTGCCGTTTTTGCCGAGCATTGATTTTAATTTAACCTGATTGAGTGAGGAAAATGCCGTTTCGGCAGACGAAAAAAAGGCGCTTAAAACAACAAGCACCGCCATTACAATAATTAATCGGACAGAATCGCTATCCATTTGCATACTCCTTTAAATTTATTTTCGGCAGAGCGCAGAGACCCTTTCAATATCGGATTATTTGATTATACGGTGCGTCGGGAACGCCGCACCCTACGATTGTGTTTTTGCAAATCCAACATACCGTAATATGTTATGGGGCATATCAGATGATATGCCCCTTTTATACATTTTTATGTAATTAATCTTCTGTTTTTACAAATTCTTCAAAATCACGTTCTTCGTCGGATTTTTCAAAATTATACATATTCTCGTCTTTAACATGCTTTCTGATGTATTCATCTCTGTCAAAGAGCTCATCTGCCTTGACTTTCCAAGCCTTTGCAGCTGCAATAGTTTTGTCAAACAGCTCATTAGCAGATTCGGGATTCTGCATTTCTGTTGAATAGGCACCTGTTTCGCTTACCATTTTGCTGATAGCACCGGGGTTATCAAGCACAGGGCACGGACGGAGCATATTGTTATTGAACGGCTGATTCTTCTTATAAGCCATAAATATGGGGCTCTGAAGTGCCTCAAGCACCGAGCATTCCTTAATATTTACATTTGAATAGTGAACAAATGCGCAGGGCTCGCAGTCACCGTTTGAATTGATATGGAAATAATGACGTCCGCCTGCAATACAGCCCTGAACATATTCGCCGTCGTTCCAGAAATCCATAGTGAAAATAGGCTTTGTTTCACGCCATTCACGAACTTTTTTGAACATAAGCGCACGCTGCTCGGGCGAAACCATAAGCTCTGTTACGGCGCCGTTGCCTGTCGGCATATATGTAAAGAACCACGCAAACATAACGCCCTTATCGATAAGCCAATCCATATACTCGTCAGATGATAAAACATCTGTGTTTTTGCTTGTGTAGCAAAGTGATGCGCCGAAGGGAATTCCCCTGTCCTTAAGGCGTTTCATTGCGGCAGTACATTTTTGGAATGTGCCCTCGCCTCGGCGGAAATCGTTTTCTTCTTCGTAGCCTTCGATTGAGAATGCAGGCAGGAAGTTGCCGACCTCACCGATTTCATCTGCAAAGCTGTCATCAATCAGAGTTCCGTTTGTAAAGCTCATAAAGATACAATCGGGGTTTTCACGGCAAAGGCGCATAATGTCTGCTCTTCTCATTGTAGGCTCGCCGCCTGTGTAAAGATACATATATGTGCCAAGTTCCTTACCCTGACGGATAATTCTTGCAAGATCATCGTATGAAAGCGAGCTGTTGTGACCGTATTCGGCAGCCCAGCAGCCTTTACATTTAAGATTGCAGGCAGCAGTCGGATCCATAAGAATTGCCCACGGAACGTTGCAGCCGTACTTTTCTATACTTTCCATACGAATATCGTAACTGTTGATTGCAACATTAAGTGCAGGCGGAATCAGTTTCATTACCGAATCCTCATTCAAATCACAAATAAGGCTTTTTGCAAACTGCATCCAGTTGTTATTCGGATCGTCAATCACCTTGTGAAGACCTGCATATGTGCTTCTGTTCACTTTTTTAACATCTGCCATTTCAAGCAGTGATAAAAGCTTAGGTGCATTATTATAAAAATCTTTTCTTGCATATTTAATTGCTTGCTTGATAGCAACACCCATTGCTGCTTCTTTAAAACTTTTCATTTCATTACCTCTTAGAGTGAAAACAAATTCACCCATTTTTGCTAAAATTGATATATTATAAAAAAAGTGCGTGAAATAAATATATGCCTTTTAATTATAAAAGTCAAGTAAAATTATTTTCTTTAAGAAATTCTTAACTTTATCGAATTTTACGGGATGGAACGAAGACCCTCCCAATATCGGTTTATCTGATTATACGAGCGGATAATATCCGCCCCCTACGGCAACGTTATTGCTGTTTTGCAGGTTTCGATGTAAATCATTAAAACAATTTATAATTGTCACTCACAGCAATAATTAAAACCTGATCTGGAATTTTAATCTGTAAACCCTGTCGGTTTTATTCATATATTTTTCATTGCATTTTGCGCCCCAGCTGTCATAACCGCCTACACCCTGCTGACGGGCAATGACACGGACAACTGTTTTATTGCTCTTTGGCAAATCTTTTTTGTGCCATACATTTTCAAGTTCAAGCGGCAGATAATGACTTGCATTGAATTCCATAACAGGCTCGGCAATCACAGTAAAGGTTTTCTTATTGCCTACAAGCGTTGCATATCTTACACCTGTTCTGTTGCCGCATTCCTGCGGTTTAAGATAATCCGTAAACATATCCGTAACGGTCGTATTGTAAACGCCGAGTTTAACGCCGTTATTCCGGTCAATATAATTCTCATACGGACCGTTGCCGAGATAAGTTATGTCTTCAAAATCAACAGGCAGTTCAAAAAGCATCGAAACTTCGGGAATTTCGGGCAGTGAACTGTCCGGATAAAACTGCATATCAACCTCAATGCCCTTTGAAGTTATTGTATAGATTATTGCCGCCTTTGACTCAGGCTGAGTGCATACGGCTGCACCGCAGGTAACGATTACCTTTTTCTCATTTTCAATAATCTTATAGCCTTCAATGCTGAACTTTGTATTGTTATAAATACCCGGTGTTGTGCCTGCGTCACGCCAGCAGCCAAGCCTTGAACCTGCACGGGTGCCCCTGTCATTATCCGTAAGGGCACGCCAGAAATTAAGACGCACGGGCGCAGAAAGCAGTTCCTCGCCGCCGACTTTAATTGAATAAAGCTGATTGCGCTCTCTTTTTTCAAATCTGATATTCACATCATCGCAAAAAATACGAAGAGAGCCGTAGGTATCGGCAACAATAAGCGGCGAATCGCCCTCAAGTTCATCATATGTGTTTTCAAACTCGTTAATGACAAACTGCTGTTCGGCAACTATATGACCCTCATCGCACCACGCCGTTTTATCTTTTGTGCGCAGTTCAAGATTAAGGTAACATTCAGTGCTTGTAACCTTATTGAGTTCAAGGTCGAGCACATATTTTTCGCCCGGAGCAACATCAATTTCAACCGAACCTTCACGGAAAACGCCTTTGTCCGAACACTGACACCAATAGAGTTCAAACTCATTAAGATTTGTGAAAAGGAACTTATTTTTAATTTCAATTACGCCTTTTTCGGCGTTGATGTCCTTAAAATCAACATTCTGATATAATTTTTTGATTTCATATAATTTCGGGGTCGGTTTTCTGTCTGCAAACAAAAGACCGTTGCCGCAGAAATGACCGTCGTGCGGATTTTCGCCGAAATCACCGCCGTAGGCAAGATATTCATTGCCGTTTTCATCTGTTGTCATTATAGCCTGGTCAACCCAGTCCCACACGAAACCGCCCTGAAGACACGGATATTTATCCCAAAGGGCAGTATATTCATCGGTAGAACCGCAGGAATTGCCCATAGCGTGAGTAAATTCGCACAGAATATACGGTCTTCTGTCTCTTCCTGTCAGTGCATATTCCTCACATTCAATCGGCTTTGCATACATTTTTGACTGCACATCCGAAAGATATTTTTCATTCGGGTCACGGTCGCACTCAAAATGAACAAAACGGCTTGCGTCTGCATCTTTAATCCATTTATACATTTTTTTCGGTGTTTCACCGCCGAGGCTTTCATTTCCAAGGCTCCAGCAGACAACGCAGGTGTGATTCTTATCACGGTTGTAAAGTGCCTTGATACGCTCCATACACGCCTTTTCCCACTCGGGTCTTGATGCAGGCAGCTGAGGGCAGCCGATTATCTTTGACCAGCCCGTGCCGTGTGTTTCCATATTATTCTCGTCAATAACATAAAGACCGTATTCGTCGCAAAGTTCCAGCCATCTCGGGCAGTTCGGGTAATGCGATGTGCGCACGGCGTTTATATTATTCTGTTTCATCTGAAGAATGTCACTTACCATAACATCTTCGGTCATATATCTGCCTGTTCTGCAGTCGAATTCGTGGCGGTTTGTACCCTTGAACACAATTCTTTCGCCGTTTATAAATATAATACCGTCTTTGATTTCAATTTTTCTGAAACCGAATTTCGTACTGATATATTCAATCGGAATTCCGTTGCTTTTAAGCGTTACAACAAGCGTGTAAAGATTCGGCTTTTCGGCGCTCCAGAACTTTGCATTTGTAACAATGGATTTAAGCGTTGTAACATTGTCTTCTTCAACATATCTGCTGTCAAACGCCGCCATATCGCCGTTTTCATCAAGTATTGCAATATCAAGCGACAGAAATTCATATGCGCCGTTTGTTTTTACAAGCACATCAAAATAGCCGTCTTTAAAACCCTCGCCCGGCTCTGCCTTAATAACATAGTCACGGATATATTCACGCTCGGTAGTATAAATATAAACATCACGGAAAATGCCTGCCATACGCCACATATCCTGGCATTCGAGCCACGAGCCTGTGCACCAGCGGTAAACCTCAACGCCGATAACGTTTGAGCCCTCAACAAGGTATCTTGAAATATCAAATTCGGCACGGTTGAAAGTCGATTCGCTGTATCCGACCCTTTCGCCGTTTACATAAAGATAAAAAGCAGACTCCACACCCTCAAAGCAAATCACAATTCGCTTTGAAAGCAGACTCTGATTTATATGAATCCTTTTAAGATAACAGCCGACAGGATTATGCTTTGTGGGCGCATTCGGCGGGCAGATATCCTCGCTTCCCTCCCACGGGTAGCGCACATTGCAGTACTGATTCTGATCATAGCCCTGCATAGTCCACGAGCCGGGCACCTGAATACTGTCCCAATTATGGGAATCATAAAGCGGCTGGGCAAAATCAGACGGTCTGTAAGCATAATTCTTATAAAGTTTGAATTTCCATTTGCCGTTAAGCAGTTTACAGCGTGATGACGCATATCGGCTGCACTTCTTTGCCTCCTCAAAATTTTCATAAGGCATAAGTGTTGCATGCTGAGGCAATTTATTTACACCGACAATTTCGGGATTTCCCTGCCACTCCGAATATCCGTCAATAAAATTTCTTTCCATAATCAGTTCTCCATCACAAATTATCTTCTGTGGTAAACGCCCTCGTGAAAGCCTTCCTGTTTAAACACTACGCTTACAGACTGCCACAGAATCTGCAAATCAAGTTTTAAACTCCAGTTGTCACAGTATTCCTTATCATATTTCATCTTTTTCATAAGCGAAATGCTGTCACGCCCTTTAATCTGTGCAAGGCCCGTAAGTCCCGGGCGAAAAGCATAAACACCGTATTCAAGTCTTACACGGTGCGCTCTGATTTCGCTTGATATAAGCGGGCGGGGACCTACAAAGCTCATATCGCCTTTAAGAATATTCCAAAGCTGAGGCAGTTCATCAAGACTTGTTTTTCGCAGAATTCTGCCGAATTTTGTAATATACTGATCCGGATTTTCAAGTTCGCCCGTAGCACAGTTGGGTGTATTATTCTTCATCGTCTGAAATTTATAAATTCTGAACGGCTTGCCGCCCCTTCCCCGCCTTTCATGACTGAAAAACACGCTTGTATCGGGCGTAAAAAAGTTTATTGCACAAATAACAAGAAAAAGGGGTGAAAGAATTATAAGCGCAAAAAATGACGCAATAATATCAAATAATCTTTTAAACTTTATCGGCGCAAGCCATTTTTTAAAAAAAGATTTCATAATTAAAATTCCGTTTCAAAATGCCGAAAGGCATATTTTTTGCTCAAAAAAAGTTTAAGCAAAGTGTAATATATAGTTTAGAATGCCCATTATCGGGTAAAAATGTCACATCTTGTGGTTTTCCACCATATATATGCATAATTGCACACAATTTTTGACAATTATACCATATATATTACCGATATGCAATTTATTTATTAATTTTTTACAACT
>CABUAS010000002.1 GCA_902489595.1 uncultured Oscillospiraceae bacterium
TTAATTTTGTTTAAACATAATAGTTAACGTATTGTTTAAAAAATTTATGATGACAAATCAGTTTTTTAATGCTATACTATATCAGTAAAAATATGTTTATTAGGAGAACGCTATGGAATTAAATGAAGCATATGCTCTTATAGAGAAGAATATGGAGCCTGTTACAAAGGAACTCGGCTTTTCAAAAATGAAGGGTAATGATGATATGCTCGCATTTAAAGGCAATAAAGGTCTTTTCAGAGTTTCGTATGATGAAAAATCAAATATTCTTGCTTTTGAGTGCGCATATCAGGACAACGGCGCAGAAACAGAGTATCAGACGATTTCAAAGTCGCTTTTTGAGCTTGACAGAGTTACCGAAAAGGACTGCAAGTCAATTTCAAATGAAGTTGCAGACGAAATCAAATCGCTGTTTGCAGTGAAAAAACAGCCGAATCTTGATAAAATCAAAATGCCCAAAGCAGTTTCAAGGGCAAAGGCGAAAAACGGTTCGGTGAATTACGATACAGCGTCGCTTGCAAACCGTTTCGGCACGCTTTATCCCGAGTTTAAAGAAGATATTAAGCGCAATATCGCTCAGTACGGTGAGTTTCTGCCTGAAGAATTTTTTACAAAAATCGGAACTCCCAAGGTGCTTGATGTAATTAAAAACGGCGATGAGGCCGCACAGAAAAAGCTCTTTAAAATGCTCGGCGAGGTTTATGAGGACGGCACAAATGAGGTGCAGGATATTATCGGTGTAACCATTCTCGGTGAAATGAAAAATGATCCTAAAATGATGGCGGTTGCCGATAAGTATATGACGGAATATATGGCAGGTCCTGTTCATGAAATCAATAAGCTTACCGCTAAAAAGAATAGGTGGACAAGAAAGCTTGCAAATCCGCCTGCATATAAGCCGAAAAAGAAAAAAATGATGCCGCTTCAGAACGCTTTGAATCAAGGTAAGTAAAATGAGCAGACATAAAAAAACTTTAATTCAGAAAATAGTTGCGGCGCCGCTTATTATCGGCGCTGTAACTGCTGTTCTGTTTTTTATAATGCTGCCCGTTGTTTCGGGTCTGTTTCCACTCTCTGATGAGAAGATTGAACTTGCAGGATTTGAACAGCCTGTGGCTGAAATTGCCGTCGATTACAGCAGTTTGCCGGTCAGCGGCGAAATCAGAAAATCCGATATTATTTTTGACGAAAGCAATGCGATTGCGGGTTCTGTTAAAATCGGTTCAAAAGAAGTGCCCCTTGTTTATGACGCAGACAATGCGTCGCTTTCAAATGCAGTTTCAATTTCAGAAAACGGAAAATACATAGGCGAAACGGGCACTGCATATGTTTACGGCATTAAATCGGTTGTTGATATAAACGCTTTTCACACGGGGCAGGAAGTTGAAATTAAAACAGTTTACGGCAAATATGTTTTTACTGTTTCAGAAATAAAAACAGTGCCGTTTGAGTATAAGATTTTTTCTATGAATACCGATGTAAAAAGGGGTCTTGTGCTTTATACAAATGCAAAAAGCGGTTTCGGAGTCAGCAGTTCGATGAGCGCCGTTGTTATGGAAATGAAGTCCGGTCCTGCCGTGACGGAATAAGGGGGGCAGGCTATGAATTTAAGAAAATTAAGGTCGGCAGTCAGCCTCCTGCTCGCTTTGATGATTTCGTTTGCCGTGTCGTCTGCAATCGGCGCAATTATGGTAAACAGCACATTTGCATCATCGTCATTTATGGAAAAACGGTTTGTAACAAAAAGCCTTGCAGATGAATGTGAGGCTCAGCTTGATTTGCAGTTTGAAACTCTTGCCCTGAAAAGCGGAATTCCCGCTTATGTTTTCAGAAATATTGAAAATGAGACAAGCGTTGAAAATACACTGCGCAGCTCGGTTCATAATTTTTATAATCATATAGACACAGAGGCGGCAAAATCCACCAAGGCAGAATATTTTTATAATCTTTGCGTTGAATATCTTGAGGGCAATAATTTAAGTTATAATGAACAGGATGTTCAGAATGCGGCTTATGAGGCGGCTGAAATTTACGAAAACTGCCTTGTTTTTGACAATACTGAACACCTGATTGATTTTGCGGATACCGTTCAGGCAAATGTACCCCGTGCGGTGCTTGGACTTCTTGTAGGTGCAGCCGTTTTAAGCATTTTCTTTTTTCTTTTGTATAAAAGTAAAATGCGTGCATTTTCCTATATTTCAGCATCGGTTTCAATTTCGGGTGTAACGCTTGTGCTTATCAGTGCAGTAAGCCTTATTTTTAAAATCGGTACACATTTTGCAATGGCGCCGGCCGCTCATTATTACGCAATGTGCTCTGTTATAAGGCTGTTTTATCTGCTGCTTTTCGCTGTCGGTGCTCTGCTTGTTTTGATTGGCACAGTCGGCAACATTATTATATATAATAATGAAAAGAAAAAAGCCCGTAAGTAACAGCCTTCGATAAATGGGATATATAAATATAACGGGCAGGCACAGAGACCTGCCCCTACGGTGTTGCAATAACGTTTTTGAAATTCTGTAGGGGGAGGACCTCCGTGCCTGCCCTGTTTTATGCACAATATTGTTAAAACATTATCAATCTATGGTCACTTTGCACAAACTTTTATGTTTATTATTGACAAAAACGTTAACAAGACTATAATATATTGCGTATTATAAATCATAATAAATAATTTTTTGAAAGCGAGGAAAATATTATGGCACGAGTTTATAATTTCAGTGCAGGTCCGTCTACACTTCCTGTTTCTGTTCTTGAAAAGGCAGGCGCAGAAATTCTTGATTACAAGGGTTCGGGTCAGTCCGTTATGGAAATGAGCCACCGTTCGAAGGTTTTTGACGATATTATCAAAGAGGCTGAGGCTCTTATGAGAGAGCTTTATCAGATTCCCGATAATTACAAGGTTCTGTTCTTACAGGGCGGCGCATCTGCACAGTTTTCTGCAATTCCGCTCAACTTTATGAACGGCAGCGGCAAGGCAGATTATATTATTACGGGTCAGTGGGCTAAAAAAGCTTTTCAGGAGGCTCAGAAATACGGCGATGTTAAGGCTGTTGCATCATCTGCTGACAAAACCTTCAGTTATATTCCGAAAACAAAGGCAGAGGATTTCCGTGAAGATGCAGACTATGTTTATATTTGTATGAACAACACAATTTACGGTACTGTTTACAAGGAACTTCCTCCTGTGGGTGATAAGGTTCTTATTGCAGACGTATCTTCCTGTGCTCTTTCAGAGCCGCTCGATATCAGCAAGTTCGGCGTTGTTTATTTCGGCGCACAGAAAAACGTTGCTCCTGCAGGTCTTGTTGTTGCAATTATCCGTGAAGATTTACTCGGCAATGCACGTGATATCTGCCCTGTTATGATGAACTATAAAGTTCAGGCAGACGCTGATTCACTTTATAACACACCTCCTTGCTGGACTATTTATATCTGCAAGCTTGTTCTTGACTGGATTAAAGAGGAGTTCGGCTCACTTGAGGCTATGAAGGCTCATAACGAAAAGAAAGCAAAGATTCTTTATGATTTTCTTGACAGCAGTGAAATGTTCAAGGGCACAGTAGTTCCCGAGGACCGTTCACTTATGAATGTTCCTTTCGTTACAGACAGTGACGAACTGAATGCCAAGTTCATCAAAGAGGCAACAGAGGCAGGCTTCGTAAATCTTAAGGGTCACAGAAGCGTAGGCGGGATGAGAGCATCTATCTACAATGCTATGCCTATCGAAGGCGTTGAAAAACTCGTTGAATTTATGAAGAAATTTGAGGAGGAAAATAAATAATGTATAATATTAAAACATTAAATAAGATTTCAGAGGTAGGACTTTCAAAGTTTGATACTTCAAAATATGCTTACGGCGATAATATCGAAAATCCCGATGCAATTATGGTTCGTTCTGCATCTATGCACGATATGGAAATGCCCGAGTCTCTGCTTGCAATCGCAAGAGCAGGCGCAGGCGTAAATAACATTCCCGTTGCAGACTGCACAAATGACGGCATTGTTGTTTTCAACACACCCGGTGCAAATGCAAACGCTGTTAAAGAGCTTGTTATCTGCGGTCTTCTTCTTTCAAGCAGAAAGATTACAAAGGCTATTGAGTGGTGCAAAACAATTAAAAATGATGAAAACGTAAGCAAAAGCGTTGAAAAGGGCAAATCTGCTTTCGCAGGTCCCGAAATCAAGGGCAAAACACTTGCCGTAATCGGTCTCGGTGCTATCGGCAGACTTGTTGCAAATGCAGCTGTTGACCTTGGTATGAATGTTGTCGGATACGACCCGTTCCTTTCAGAGGCTGCCGCTGAATCTCTTAATAAGGCAGTTGCCGTTAATAATAATCTTGATGAAATTTTCCCTGTTGCAGATTATATCACCGTTCATGTTCCGCTTACTCCCGATACAAAGGAAATGATTTGTGCTGCAAACATTGAAAAAATGAAGAATACAGTAAGAATTCTTAACTTTGCACGAGGAGACCTTGCTAACAGCAGTGATATTGTTGCTGCACTTGAAGACGGCAAAATGGCTTGCTATGTAACAGATTTTCCGTCAGCAGACCTTATCGGCATTGACGGTGTTATCGCACTTCCTCATCTTGGTGCATCAACACCTGAAAGTGAAGAAAACTGCGCATCAATGGGCGCACTTGAACTTATTGATTTTCTTGAAAACGGAAATATTAAGAATTCTGTTAATATGCCGTTTGTTTGTGCTGAAAAAACAGGTGTTGCAAGAATTACCGTTATTCATAAAAATCAGCCGAATATGATTGCAACTATTACCGATACAATCAGCAAAGACGGCGTGAACATCGCCAATTTTGAGAACAAAAACCGCGGCGAAATCGCATACAGTATCATTGATGTTGATACCGATGTATCCGAACAGGTTGTTGAGGATATTAAAAAGATTGACGGTGTTGTTCGTGTTCGGGTAATCAAATAATTTCTGATTGTGTTATTGAAATTCTGTAGGGGTCGATGCCTTCATCGACCCTGTTTTTTATTTTTATTCCCCTTGACAAAATAAGCGTGTGGTGTTATAATGCATACTAATCTGCTTTAAAGCGTTAAAGTAAAAAGAAAAGGAGCGGTATTTATGGCACCGAGAAAAGGCAGTTTAATGACTGTAAGAACCGATGTTAAGGTTCTTGACGCAACTATCAGAGACGGCGGTCTTTGCAACAATTTTGAATTTACGGATGAGTTTGTTACCGAACTTTATAAAACAAATGTAAAAAGCGGCGTTGATTATATGGAGTTCGGCTACAGAGCCTCAAAAAATCTTTTTGACCCTGAAAAATTCGGCAAATGGAAGTTTTGCAGCGAAGAGGATATAAGAAGTATTGTCGGCGATAATGTTTCCGATATGAAAATTGCCGTTATGTCAGATGTAGGCAGATGCGATTTTAAAGAGGATTTTGTGCCGAAATCAGAATCGGTTATAGATATGGTGCGTGTTGCGTGCTATATTCATCAGATTCCGTCAGCCGTTGAAATGATTGAGTATTTTCATAATCTCGGTTATGAAACAACGTGTAATATTATGGCGGTAAGCCAGGCGAATAATGACCAGCTGGAGTCTGCACTTGAAATGCTCGGTCAGAGCAGCGTTGATGTAATTTATCTTGTGGATTCCTATGGTTCGCTTTATCCCGAAAATGCAGGCAATCTTGCAAAACTGTATCTTGAATACGGCGAAAAATACGGCAAGGCAATCGGTTTCCACGGCCACAATAATCAGAACCTTGCTTTTGCAAACACCATTGAAACAATGTCATACGGCGCATCTTATCTTGATGCAACGGCAATGGGTATAGGCAGAGGCGCAGGCAACTGTGCGATGGAACTTTTGCTCGGTTTCCTTAAAAATCCTAAGTACAATCTTTACAGCCTGCTCACATTCCTTGAAAATTATATGCTGCCGCTTAAAAAGAGCGGTGTTGTGTGGGGTTATGATGTGCAGTACCTGCTCACAGGTCAGTTGAACCGCCATCCCCGTGAGGCAATGGCGTTTACGGCAGACGAAAGAGAGGATTACTGCGAATTTTATAAGTCCTTGCTTGACAATTTTTAAATTGCTTATTATTATATATTGTGAAAATTAAACATTCGCCGGGTCGATGAGGGCATCGACCCCTATAAATGTAGGGGAGGGTCTCTGCGCCTTCCCGTTATTTTTATTAATATACTTTCAGGTGATGAATATGGCAGTAGACAATTCAATGAAAAATATGCGGTTTGTGCGCAAACTTCCGATTCCGCAGGAGGTAAAAAAACTGTTCCCGTTAAGTGAAAGAGGGGCACAGATAAAAGCAGAGCGTGATGCTGAAATTGCAAAGGTATTTAAAGGTGAAAGCGACAAATTTCTGCTCATTATCGGTCCCTGCTCGGCAGACAGGGAGGAGAGCGTGCTCGATTATGTGGGCAGGCTTGCCGATGTGCAGAAAGAAGTTGCCGATAAAATTATAATCATTCCCCGAATTTACACGGGCAAGCCGAGAACTACAGGAGAGGGATATAAAGGTCTTCTTCATCAGCCCGACCCCGACGGTGTGCCTGATATGTACGAGGGCATTATTGCCGTTCGTTCGCTTCATTCAAAGGTTATTGAGCAGACAGGTCTTACCTGCGCAGATGAAATGCTTTATCCGAATAATTACCGTTATCTCAGCGACCTTTTGTCTTATGTTGCAGTAGGTGCAAGAAGTGTTGAAAATCAGGATCACCGCTTAACTGCAAGCGGAATGGATGTGCCCTGCGGTATGAAAAATGCCACAAGCGGCGATTATTCGATTATGCTTAATGCCATTACGGCGGCGCAGAGCGGCCACACGTTTATTTTCCGCGGCTGGGAGGTTGAGTCAAGCGGAAACGAACTTGCCCACGCAATTCTCCGCGGTGGTGTAGATAAGCACGGCATATGCCACCCGAACTATCATTATGAAGATTTGATTACACTTTATAATATGTATGCAGAAAATGACAAGTATAAAAATCCGTCTGTCATTGTTGATACAAACCATTCAAACAGCGGCAAGCAGTATCTTGAACAGGTGCGCATTGCAAATGAAGTTCTTCATTCAATGCGTCATAGTAACGATATTAACCATTTTGTAAAAGGCTTTATGATTGAATCGTATATTGAAGACGGCTGCCAGAAGGTTGAAGACGGCGTTTACGGCAAGTCAATTACCGACCCGTGCCTCGGCTGGGAAAAATCAAAAGATTTGATTTATTCAATCGCTGAGCAGTTGTGATTTTATTTTTAATGATTTTTTAGCAATATTTAACAAATAAATACCCGCTTATTTGGTAAATAATCACAAAAAGGCCGTTAAACATCATTCTTTGTTTGACAGTCTTTGTTATATGTGTTATCATATAAACATTAAAAACACTTTAGCGCTTTAAAGGCTAAAGACAAATTTTTTATAAGGAGAAAGAAAATGAATAAAGTATTTAAAAGAGCGTTAGCGTTCGGACTCAGTGCTGTGTTGACAGCAGGCTGTCTTGCAGGCTGTTCGGCAGATAACGGCGAAAATAAGACCGCAAAAACAACTTACAAAATCGGTATTTGCCAGCTTGTTCAGCATGCGGCGCTTGACGCTGCAACACAGGGCTTTATGGATAAGCTCACTGCTCTTGGCGAAGAACAGGGCATTACATTTGAATTTGACCAGCAGAATGCTTCCGGAGAGGCTACAAACTGCACAACAATCACTTCAAATTTTGTATCAAACGGCGTTGATTTGATTATGGCAAACGCAACAGATGCTCTTGCAGCAGCATCTCAGGCAACAGCAGATATTCCGATTGTTGCAACATCTATTACAGACTATGCAACTGCACTCGGCATTTCCGATTGGACAGGCAAAACAGGCTTTAATGTAACAGGCAGTTCAGACCTTGCTCCGCTTGCAGAACAGGCAAATATGTTTAAAGAACTCTGCCCTGAGGCTAAGAATGTTGCTATTCTTTACTGCTCAGCAGAAAAGAATTCAAAATATCAGGCTGATGTTATTACCGAAAGCTTTACAGCAATGGGTATATCAGTTAAGGAATATACTTTTGTTGATACAAATGATGTAACAACAGTTACTCAGCAGATTGTTTCAGACAACTGCGATGCTGTATACGTTCCTACAGATAATACAGCCGCATCAAACGGTGAGGCTATCAACAATGTTCTTGAACCTGCCGGAATTCCTGTTATTGCAGGTGAAGAGGGTATCTGCAAAAAGTGCGGAACAGCAACTCTTTCAATCAGTTATTACTCAATCGGTGAGGCAGCAGGTCAGATGGCATTTGATATTCTTGTAAACGGCAAAAACCCGGCAGATATGGAAATTCAGTTTGCTACCGACCTTACAAAGAAATATGTTGCAGACAGAGCCGAAAAAGCAGGTATTACAGTTCCTTCTGATTACGAGGCTATTGCATAATTATTTTTAAAGTATAAAAAATTCAAAAAAGCGGTAAGAAATTAACACTTATCGCTTTTTTATTTGAGTTGGAGAGAATATAAAAATGTTAAATTTTTTGCAGTCACTGCCGTCGCCTATTGCTCAGGGACTTATCTGGGGCATTATGGCAATCGGTGTTTATATAACTTATAAGATACTTGACCTTGCCGACCTTACTGTTGACGGTTCACTTGCAACAGGCGGTGCAGTTCTTGTAATTCTTACAACAGTCAACGGGATGAATATATATCTCGCGTTGTTTATTGCATTTATTATAGGCTGTCTTGCAGGCCTTATGACAGGCGTTTTGCACACAAAATTCGGAATCCCGGCAATTCTTGCAGGTATTTTAACTCAGCTTGCTCTTTATTCAATCAATTTAAGAATAATGGGCGGCAAAGCAAATGTTACAATAAGCTGGCGTAATTATGATTTAATCGTTTCATCAAATCTTCAGCAGATTTGGAAAACTATCCTTGTAGGCGTAATATTTGTTGTTGCTATTATAGCAGTGCTTTACTGGTTTTTCGGCACGGAACTCGGTCATTCTATCCGTGCAACGGGCTGTAATCAGAATATGGCACGTGCAAACGGCATTAACACAGATACAAGAAAAATTATAGGACTTGTTATTTCAAACGGTCTTGTGGCAATTTCGGGCGCTCTTCTTGCTCAGTTCAGCGGCAGTGCTGATATTAATATGGGCAGAGGTGCAATCGTTATCGGACTTGCCGCAGTTATTATCGGTGAAGTTATTTTCGGAAAAATTTTCAAAAATTTTGCACTTCGTCTGCTTTCGGCAGTTTTCGGCAGTATAATTTACTATATTGTAATTTCACTTGTTCTTAAAATGGGTCTTAATGCTAACGACCTTAAACTGTTTTCGGCTCTTGTAGTTGCAGTTTTCCTTGGTATTCCTTACTGGAAAAACAAAGTTGCAGGGAAAAAAGTAAAAAGGGAGGGTGCGCAGAATGCTTGAAATTAAAAATGTTTTCAAAACCTTTAATCCGGGCACTGTTAATGAAAAGCACGCCCTCAACGGTATAAATTTAACACTCAATGAAGGCGATTTTGTAACTGTTATCGGCGGCAACGGCGCAGGCAAATCAACAATGCTTAATATGGTTGCAGGTGTTTACCCGGTTGACAGCGGTTCAATAGTAATCGACGGCGTTGATGTTACAAAGCTCCCCGAGCATAAAAGGGCAAAATATATCGGCAGAGTTTTTCAGGACCCTATGACGGGCACTGCCGCCGATATGCAGATTGTAGAAAATCTTGCTCTTGCATCAAGGCGCGGTAAATTCCGTACTTTAAAACAGGGTGTCACAAAAAAAGAAAAGGCGCATTATGCCGAAATTCTCAAAACACTTGATCTCGGACTTGAAACAAGACTTACATCAAAGGTTGGTCTGCTTTCGGGCGGTCAGAGGCAGGCTATAACACTGCTTATGGCAACGCTTAAAAAGCCAAAAGTTCTTCTGCTCGACGAGCATACGGCTGCGCTTGACCCTAAAACGGCGGCTAAGGTTCTTGAACTCACAACCGAAATTGTTGAAGAACATAACCTTACAACAATTATGATTACTCATAATATGAAAGATGCTATTGCAATCGGCAACAGGCTGATTATGATGAATGACGGTAAAATTATTTATGATGTGTCAGGTGAGGAAAAGAAAAATCTTACTACTGCCGATCTTCTTGAAAAATTCAAAATCACAAGCGGCGGCGAACTTGATAATGACAGAATGATTCTTTCGGAATAAAATATTAAAAGCAGTTGATTTTGCATCAACTGCTTTTTTTTGTACTGCTTTAATCACTTCATAAACCTGTAACCCTTGCCCCATACGGTGTGAATGAAATCAAGGTTCGGGTCGATTTCTTTGATTTTATCTCTGATTCTGTTTACATGAACGGTGATGGTTGATGTTTCGCCGATTGAATCGTAATTCCATATTTCGTTAAACAGTTCTTCTTTGCTGAAAACCGTGTCCGGCGATTTTGCAAGAAAGTAGATTAAATCAAATTCCTTGTTTGTAAGCACAATTTCAGTATCATTGATAAATGCACGGCGTGACGCTTTTTCAAGTCTTAAAGCGCCGATTGTGATGTCTTTATCTTCGCCGCTCTTTTTTTCTTTCGCTGTCAGGCGGTTGTATCTGCTTATGTGTGCAATTACCCTTGCCACAAGTTCGCTCGGCGAAAACGGCTTTACAATATAATCGTCAGCACCGAAACCGAGACCTTTGATTTTGTCAAGGTCTTCTTTTTTTGCACTTACAAGCAGAATAGGAATGTCTTTTTCGGCTCTTATTTTTCTGCACACTTCAAGACCGTCCATTTTGGGCAGCATAATATCAAGCAGAATGAGGTCAAAATCGCCGCTAAGTGCCGTTTTCAGCCCTGTTTCACCGTCTGCGGCGGTGCTTACGCTGAAAGAATTTGCCTCAAGATAATCTCTTTCTATGCCTTGAATGTTTAAATCATCTTCAATTATCAGAATTTTGTTCATTATCGTTCTCCTTGTTTATAGGCAATGAAATAAATATTGAAAGCCCGTTGCCGAGTTCGCTTTGTGCCCAGATCATTCCGCCGTGAAGTTCAATTATCTGCTTGCACACTGAAAGACCGAGGCCTGAGCCGTCACGCACATTTGAGCGTGCTTTGTCTGCCCTGTAAAGTGTGTCAAATATCCTTGGCAGGCTCTTTTTGTCAACTCCCATACCGTTGTCTTTTATTTCAAAAATAACAGATTGGGAATATTCGGAAACGTTGAGCGTGATTTTTCCACGCCTGTCGGGATGTTTGTATTTAATGCTGTTTGAGATTATATTGCTTATAACCCTCGCAAATCTGTCTGTATCAATTTTAAAACTCGGGTTTGATTTAGTGCTGTTGATGATTTCAAAATCAAAATCTTTTTCTGCAAGGTCGCTTTTCAAATCTTCAGTAAATGCAATAAAATCATCAATGCTTACTTCTTCAAGATTCAGCGTTATATTGCCGAGTTCGAGTTTTGAAATGGTCAGCAAATCATCAAGCATTTTTTCGGTATCGCAGGTGCTTGCGTAGATTGTGTTAAGGTAGCGCTCTTTTTTTTCGGGCGTGTCGGCAATACCGTCACGCAGACCTTCAACATAGCCTTTAATTGAGGTCAGCGGTGTTCTTAAATCGTGGGCAATTCCCGCAATCATTTCTTTTTGCTTAGTGTCTGCCTGCTGCTGCTTTTCCATAAAATATTTAATCTGACTGCTCATATTATTGAAGTTGTCGGCAAGTATACCGAGCTCGTTTTTTGACTTATAGTCAATCTGATAGTCAAGATTTCCTTTTGAAAGTTCATCTGCGCCCGCCGAAATCTTGTTAATCGGCTTGATAAGCGTGTTTGATGTAATAAGCGAAATTATAACAATCGTCAGAATAAATATAAGAATGATAACAGCAACAATAATGATTGTTCTTGATGTTATAAGGTTTTCATAATTTTCAGCAGGCAGTTTTGCCGAATTTTCAGGCACGGTATAAGAACTGCTTTTTATCACCACAGTATAGTGATTGCCGTTTCCGTCATATGAATGATTTACAATCGTTAAATCGTTGTTTTTGAACGAATAGGCGTTTTCGCTTTTATCGACTTCATCAAAATTTATTTCGCTGTTTTCCGTTTTGTAAAACTGCTTTGAGTTTTTTTCAATATAAAATGATGCGTCAAGCGTTTCAATCGGTGAAATAAAACCTTTAAGAATTTCAAGCGTTTCCTCATCGCTTTTGCCGCTCATCAGGGCGTTTGAAATATCTGTTACAGTCTGATTCCATTGAATGTTGTTTATCAGGCTGTATGACGTTGTTGTTACAGATGAAAAATCAAATTTTGACGCCATTGTATTCAGAAATACGGTCGCAAAGGATACAATTATGATAATGGGTATAATAATTGCAAGCACCGATGTAAGCGCAATTCTTGTGCGGATTTTAAAGTTTTTTGTGGTTTCTTTGATTTTTTCGGTCTGATTTTTCTTTGCCATAATTATTCAAAATAAATCGGATTGGTGAATGCACGCATAAACGGCGGCATTTCTTCATTGTTGCATTTTAAAAATTTCTTTTCAACTGTTCTGTAAAGTGCTTTTACTGCACCTTTGTATTCATATGTGATTTCTGCCCTTACAAAGCCTTTTTCCTGCACTTCGCATTGGAAACTGAGGTTATTTTCAAAGCCGTTTGTTTTGTATTCATAAATCAGTTTTTCGTTGTTATAAACTTTAACAGTGTGGAAAGGCTGTAATTTCATAATGTCAACATTAACGATGATGCCTTTTTCAAATTTTACCGTGTCGCCGACGTTTGCGTCACCGCAGGTAAGATAGATTTCGGTTGATTTCGGGGAATTGGTTACAAAGCAGTGACCCTCGCGCATAGCCTCCAATATTGCAGACGGTGTTTTGTCCTCTGCAAGAACATACGTTGTAGGGTGCGCCAAAATATCAAGCCCTGCATAATTTTTGTGGTAGTCCGAACCGCCTACAGCGCCGATTTTTTCGCCGTTTAAAAGTTTGTTTACCCACCAGTCACGGTTTACCATATTATCGGTGTGCTGAACGGTGTTCCATACCTCAACGCAGTCGCAGTATAAATCGTCAATATCAATAGTAAAACCGCACTGTGAGCAGAACGGGTGATTGAGCGAAACTGTTGCGCCGGCATCTTTGCACTTTTTGATTATTGCAGCGTAATCTTCTTTTGTTTTAATGTCATACGGCGGCTCCTGCGGCACTTTTGCACCCCAGATGTTTACATGGCCTGCGTCAACCGTGATTTCCTGACCCTGAATTACAAGCATATCGCCGTCATAATAACTTTCTTCAACACTGTTGAAATTGTGGTCGGTGATAATCATAAAGTCAAGACCCGATTGTTTGCACCTGTCTACAAGCTGACCTTTTGTAAGCACACCGTCACTGTTGATTGTGTGAAGATGTGTATCACCTTTAAACCATTTCTTTTCTGCCATAATTTTTCACCCCTTAATATAATTAATTTTATTTTATCATATATGTTTTAATTATTCAATGTACTTTTTATAAATAATAACGCTATATAATTCGATTGTAAACCTAAAATTAAATAATAGTTGACAATTAATGTATTATATTATATAAAATATGAAGAAATGAAAAGGAGATTTTGAAATGCCTGTTGAAAATGAAAAGAAAAAAAGAAAAATGAAAACGCTTGACGCGGTGTATATCGGCTTGTTTGCCGCTGTAATGGCCGTCTGCTCGTGGATTTCCATACCGCTTACCGTGCCGATTACTCTTCAGACCTTCGGTGTATGCTGTGCAGTCGACCTGCTGGGGCTTAAAAGGGGAACGCTGTCCGTTCTGGTTTATATTATTCTCGGCCTTGTCGGCGTGCCTGTTTTCGCAGGCTTTACAAGCGGAGTCGGCATTCTTGCAGGCACAACAGGCGGTTATATTGTCGGATTTATTTTTACTGCCTTGATTGTCGGACTGATGACAAAGTTCCTCGGCAATAAACTGTGGGTTTATATTGTTTCAATGGTGCTCGGTATAGCAGTCTGCTATGTGTTCGGAACGGTGTGGTATATTGTTGTTTATAATAACGGCAATGCAGACGCAGTTTCACTCGGCACGGTGCTCGGCTGGTGTGTAACGCCGTTTATTATTCCCGATATTGTTAAAATTGCATTGGCGTCGGTGATCTGCACAAGGGTTAAAAAGTATGTTAAGGATTAGACCGCACCATCTGAACTGTATCCCCCGATTTCTCGGTAAAGGCTACAGTGATGATTTTTGCGAAAATATGCAGAAAATCAAGGCACGTGTTGAAAACGGCGAGCCGTATACACTTGTCTATGAGGCAGATGATATTTGTGGCCTTTGCCCGAATCTGATTGACGGCGTGTGCAAAGACAATGATAAAGTTCTGCGGTATGACAAATTAAGTGTTAACGAAACAGATATAAGCAAAATCTGCCCCGACTGTCAGTGGTATGAAATATGCAGTAGGTTTCAGTAATTATTTATATTACAGATGTAAAATTATTATCGTAGGGGAGGGTCTCTGTGCCCTCACGAAACAGCGTGATTTATTATTTGTTTATATGAAGTTTAAAAATAATAAAAATATTTTACAAATTATCTTGTAAACACGGTTGGTTTTTAGTATAATATCTCTGTAAATTATTAAAAAGATAACGGAGGGGTTATTATGTCAAACTGCTGGCTTAACGGAAAAACCTGTGTTGTTACAGGCGCATCCGGCGGTATGGGTGCAGGAATTGCTGCTACTCTTATTAAAAAACACGGTTGTAAGGTAATCGGCGTTGCAAGGTCTGAACCAAAAATGATTAAGTTTATTGAGGAACTCGGTCCAACATATGCAGAGCAGTTTTCCTACAAGCTTTTTGATGTTTCAAAGAAAGAAAACTGGGATAATTTTGTTGAAGAATTGCAGGCAGAGGGTGTTAAAGTTGATATCCTTGTAAACAATGCAGGCATTCTTCCTAAATTCAAGCGCTTTGACAGATATGATATGGATGAAATTGAAAGAGCAATCAACATCAATTTCTATTCCTGCGTATATTCAATCAAGGCTATGCTTCCTATGCTTCTTGAAAGCCCCGAAGGCGGTATCGTAAATATTGATTCATCTGCTGCTCTTATGAGCCTTGCAGGCACAACGATGTATTCCGCTTCAAAGGCTGCTTTGAAAGGTTTTACAGAGGCACTCAGAGAAGAGTTCAGAGGCAAACTTTTTGTCGGCCTTGTTTGTCCCGGCTTTACAAAGACTGATATTTTCCGTGATCAGAAGAATGAGGGCGGAAAGGGTCAGAAGATTATGGACATGATTTCAACAGACTGTGATCTTATGGTTAAAATGATTATGTTCGGTCTTGAGCATAAGCAGCAACTTCAGATTCACGGTATGGACGCTCATGCTATGAGTGTATTCGGCAAACTTCTTCCTGTAAATGGCTCACGCCTTTTCAGCGCAATTATGAAGGCAGCCGATATTGACCTTTTCAAAGACGTATTTAACGACTGATAATTTTTGAAATTAGGGTGCAAACAGTGCAATGGGGCACTGTTTTCACCCTTTTGTACTTTTTTATATCGGAGGTTTTTCATATGGGCAATACAGTAGGCGCTGTATCAAAAAAGTATATGAATTTCAAAGAAATTGCCGCTTATTCGCTCGGTCTTTTCGGCTTTCAGGCAATAGTAGGTCTTCTTAATTCATATCAGGCAGAGTTTGATGGCTCAATTCTCGGCGTAAATGTAAGCGTTGTTGCAATTTTAATTCTGATTGCAAAAATCGTTTCTGCAGTTGCAGACCCCGTTGTAGGCAATCTTGTAGACCGTTCAAAAAGCAAACACGGCAAATTCAAGTCAATGATTCTCTATTCAATCATTCCGCTTCTTGTTATGACTGCCGTAATATTTATTGATGTTCCTTTTAAATCAAACACGATGCTGACTTATGTCTGGATTTTCGTTACATATTTAATCTGGAGTATCGCAATGACAATGGGTGACGTTCCGTCGCAGGGCATTGCATCTGTTCTTACTCCGAATCCCGATGAAAGAACAAACGTTGTTTCCATTTCAAACACCTTCAAGCAGGTGGGCTTTTCTGCCTGTGTAGTTATCGTTCCTATCGTTTGCCTTATCATTCCGGGCGGATCGCAGGTGTTCGGCTTTGAGGGTGATACGGATACACCGATGATTGCTCCCGAGTATCTCGGCACGGCAATTTTAACCGCAGTTCTCGGCTGTGCATTGTTTGCGCTTATTCCGCTTATCAATAAGGAAAGGGTTACAAATACTTCAACAGAAAAAACAACTGCCAAGGATATGATTAATGCACTTAAGAATAATAAGCCGTTTATGCTTGTTATTATTTCATACTTCCTCGGCTTCGGCCGTCAGATGGCTATGGGTATTCAGGTTCAGGCTGCCACTGTTATTTTAGGCTCGCAGAATCTTGTAGCCGTTCTTGGTATCGTTACTGCCGTAGGTTCAATGATTTCAATGGCTCTTTGCCCGCTGCTTATTAAAAAACTTGATGAAAAGAAAGCGTATATTATTCTTTCGGTTTACGGTTTTGCCGCATCAATTTTCTCATTTGTAATCGGTCATTTCTGGTTTAAGTCACCTGATAATATGGTGCTCACCGTTCTGTTCTATGCATCATTGTTCCTTATCGGTCTTCAGTTTGGTGCAGTAACACTTATGCCAATGATTATGACTGCCGACGCCGTTGATTACTATGAGTATGAAACAGGCAAGAGAATGGAGGGCGCCTGCTACTCAATTCTTACTTTAACAATTAAGGTTTGCCTCGCTCTCGGTACTGCCGTTGGTCTTATCTTTGTTCAGCAGTCAGGTTATTATGAAGGTCTTACAACAGGCACATTCACAACAAATACAAAGGATATCATCTTCTTTGCTTATACAGCACTGCCCGGTATCCTTGCACTTCTTTCAATTATTCCGATGTTCAAGTATGACATCTGCGGCGAAAAGAAAGCAAAAATCTCTGCCGCACTTGCTGAAAGACGAGCATAAAAAAATATTTTAAATTATCTTCGGGAGGACATCAGTCCTCCCGATTTTTTATATTTCGGGCGGATGGTATCCGCCACTACGAATTGTTTATAAATAATTTATTGCGAATAAGTTAAATTTATTTAAAATAAATGTTGACAATAAATTAAATTTATGTTACTATAAACGTGAAATAAATAATAAATAAATTTTAAACGGAGGATTTATATGCAGTACGAAACAATTATATTGGAATTAATGTCAAGAGTACAAAAACTTGAAGAGGAGGTGGAAAAATTAAAAAACGGTATTCAGTCAAATGATTTTGAACAGGCTGAATTTCCGACTAAAAGAAATGTTAAGGTTACGCCTGAGATGACTCGCTTGTGTTATGAGCAGGCAAAAAAAGCATATGTGAATCATTATATCTATACTAATGATTTGGCAGAAGAAGTTTCAATTAAAACAGGTATGAATTTTAATACTGCGAAGATGAATATTCATTCTATGACTCTAATGCTAAGAGGAGAGGAATATAACAGAATTTTAAGCGCAGATGCTTTAGATTTGTGTCTTACGTGGATTTACGAGGATTTCGGTCAAAAGGGGTTAAAGAATGCGCTTAAAGCAACTGAATTGCATATAGAATATCTTAAGACAAAGGATATGGCTACATCAAAGCTTATAGCAGTATTTAATAAGCATAAGGATAAAATAAAGTGATTTTTGAGGCACTTGAAATGATTAAGAGGGTGAATAATCGAATGGTTAAGCAAAATACGGAAACTTGTAGTCAAAGTCAGCGTACATGGCGTGATGAATTTAGAGACTTCATAGAAGCTTGTGCGGAAACGGATTGTTCAGATTACATTAAATACAGGCAAAAAGCCAGAGCAGCAAAAAGTCTTAAAAGGCAGAGAAAAAGAAGAAACAGAACAATAGCTTTTTGCACCGTTGCAGGAGCTTGCAATAAAGCATTCAGGGGTTTGCTAAAATAAATTTATAGGGAGAAATAATTATGAAAACTGTAAGAGAACAGCTTAGAGAACTGTATATTTTAAACGGCAAAAGGCTTGAAGTGTCTACATTAAGAGGCAAAAAGCACGAAATATATTTATCCGATAATAATGAATATTTATATAGTTATACGGGTCTCGGAAAAAATAATTTTCTATATTTGAACTGGTTTGACGGTGTTGTGGACTTCATAAAGCAAAACGGCGGCAGAGTTGAAAAAGGTAATTGCAGAGATAATAGTAAAGTAGGTTTTGGAAAATGCACGAAAGGTACATTATCTTATTATATTGCTACAGAGTGTTATGGAAAGCGTGATGGTGAATCTTCATTTTGTCCAATTCCTATAGTAGTTGCAATTTTAGATAATGCGGGAATTTGCAAAAATGAAAGAGGTTATATATCGTTAAGGTAAAATTGTATGGCAAGGAAAAGCAGATGAATAATTTTGAAAAATTTAAAGAATGGATAGATATCGGAAATGAAATTGAATTTACCTACAAAGGTGAAGAATATTCTGTGACATATTCGGTAAAAGAAAATGGAAAGACTTTAATATCATTGTGTAAATTTTATTGTGAACCTTTCGAATTTACGAATGCTGATGATTTTATGAAAAATGCTAAAATTAATGATGAATATTTAAAAGATATTTGGGATAAAGTTGTTGATATTTATATTTATTAACCTTTATATAAAGGTTAATAAAGCAGTCGGAACTACGTCGGAATTAAGAATATGTTTCAGTAATCACATTACCGTAGGGTGCGATGCCCTCATCGCACCGCGGAGTTGCTTGATTTTTTGCGGCGGGCTGGGGGCAGCCCGCCCTACGAATATTATAAATGCTACATAAACAATAAAAAGTAGGGCGAACGCCCTGCTTCAGCGTGTAGAAAAAGTCTAATTAATAAATTTCTACACGTTGACAGACTTCGAGAAATGGAACAGAATTTTGCATTTTAGGAAGGGTGCTGTATGTTGGTACCGCCCCTGAGTAAAAGGCAAAAAACGCCAAATCCCTCAGAAACTCGATGTTTCTGAGGGATTTCAATGACGTTATTGTAAAACGGTGCGGCGGGGACGCCGCACCCTACGAAAGTGTGATTACAATACATATTATAAATTTGGCGTGATTCTGACTGTTTTATCGACAGAAAAAAGGACTTGTGATTTTCACAAGTCCTTAAATATTGATTATTGATTATCTTCTCGGGCGACGGTCTCTGTTGTCCCTTCTCGGGCGTCTTGGTTCGTCGTCGATATCATTTTCGGGAGTCATACCCTCAAGCTCGATTAATGCATCTCTTCTTGAAAGATTGATTCTGCCCTGATCGTCAATTTCTGTGCATTTAACGATGATGGAGTCGCCTACGTTTGCAACATCTTCAACTCTTTCTGTTCTCTTAACGTCAAGCTTTGAGATGTGAACAAGTCCCTCTTTACCCGGTGCAATCTCAACGAATGCGCCGAAAGCGGTAGTTCTTGTTACAACGCCGTTGTAGAATGCGCCTACCTCAGGGTCTGTTGCAATAAGCTTAACAACGTCAACTGCGCCCTTGCACTTTTCAATATCAATGCCTGAAACGTAAACTCTGCCGTCCTCTTCAATGTTAATTTTAACATCGTATTCAGCCTGAATTTCCTGAATAACCTTGCCGCCTTTGCCGATTACATCGCCGATTTTGTCAGGATTAATGGAAAGGGTAAGCATCTTAGGAGCGTAAGCGGAAAGCTCTTTTCTCGGCTCGCTGATGCAGGGAAGCATAATCTCATCAAGAATGTAGTTTCTTGCTTTGTGTGTCTTGGCAAATGCTTCTTTGATGATTTCAGGTGTAAGACCGTGTACCTTAAGGTCCATCTGAATTGCCGTGATACCGTCTTTAGTGCCTGCAACCTTGAAGTCCATATCGCCGTAGAAATCTTCAAGACCCTGAATATCAACCATTGTCATAAAGTCGCCGTAAACGCCGTCGTCACCTGTGATAAGTCCGCAGCTGATACCTGCAACAGGTGCTTTAATCGGAACGCCTGCAGCCATAAGTGAAAGAGTTGAACCGCAGATTGAGCCCTGTGATGTTGAACCGTTTGAAGAAAGAACTTCGCTTACAACACGGATTGCATACGGGAATTCGTCAACAGACGGAAGAACAGGTACGAGTGCTTTTTCTGCAAGTGCACCGTGACCGATTTCTCTTCTGCCAGGACCTCTTGACGGCTTTGTTTCGCCGACGCTGTATGACGGGAAGTTGTAGTGGTGAATATATCTTTTTTCAGTCTGCTCGTCAAGACCGTCAAGCAACTGAGCGTCGCTCATTGGTCCGAGAGTTGTAACTGAAAGAACCTGTGTCTGACCTCTTGTGAAAAGACCTGAGCCGTGAACTCTTGAAAGAAGATCAACTTCTGCGTTAAGAGGACGGATTTCGTCAATTCCTCTGCCGTCAACACGCTTGTGCTCGTCTTTAAGCCATGCACGAACAACGTGTTTCTGAACAAGATACATAATTTCGTCGATTTTAGCTTCACAGCCTTCAAATCTTTCATCAAATTTTTCGTGAACTGCTGCATAAATCGGAAGAAGAGCCTCGTCACGAACAAGTTTGTCGTCTGTATCAAGTGCCTTTTTAACATCTTCAATGCAGAATTCTTCGATTTCAGCCATAATTTCAGGGTCGGGATCTGATGATTCGTAAGCAAACTTAGGCTTGCCGATTTCATCAACGATGCCTTGAATGAATTTAACCATCTTCTTGTTTTCCTCGTGACCTGCCATAATGCAGTCAAACATAAGGTCATCGGGAATTTCGTTACCGCCTGCCTCAATCATGGCAACAAGGTCTGCTGTTGAAGCAACTGTAAGTGTTAAATCAGTCTTTTCTCTCTGCTCAAGAGTCGGGTTGAGAACGATTTCGCCGTCAACAAGACCAACATTTACAGAAGAAATCGGGCCGTCCCACGGAATATCTGAAACTGCGATTGCAGCCGAAACGCCGAGTGCGGCAGTAACCTCGGGTGAGCAGTCAGGGTCAACAGACATAACTGTTGCAACAACTGAACAGTCGTTTCTTAAATCCTTAGGGAAAAGCGGACGGATAGGTCTGTCAATGCAGCGGCTTGTAAGAATAGCCTTTTCGCCTGCTCTGCCTTCACGGCGGAGGAATGAACCCGGTATTCTGCCTACGGAATACATTTTCTCTTCGTAATCAACTGAAAGAGGGAAGAAGTCTACGCCCTCTCTTGGCTTTGCAGATGCCGTTACTGTGCAGAGTACCTCTGTTTCGCCGTAGCGTGCAAGAAATGCAGCGTTGGCAAGGCCTGCCATTTTGCCTGTTTCAAGGGAGAATTTGCGGCCTGCAAATTCGGTTTCCCAAACTTTGAAGTTTTTGAAAAACATAGTTTTACCTCACTTTTTATTTTTTTATTTTATATCCAAAGGAGGCGCAATAGTAATAAATTCAATCTGCACAAAAATTCTGCAAACTCAATTTACTACTATTTTCCGCTCCTCCTTTTGAATTTTTAATTCTGCCTCCCTTGTTAAAGAAAGATTCCCCTGCCGGGGGAAATGTCAACGCAGTTGACAAAAGGGTGGCGTAGCGGGGGGACCGCTTGCGGTGGTAGGATTTTGTAACGGTTCGTCGGGGACGCCGAACCCTACGACAAATCACAAAAAGCAGATGGTGCTGAAAACCATCTGCTTAATTGCTGATTATCTGTCAAGAGTATCACGGATACCAAGCTTAGCAATAAGTGCACGGTATCTTGTAATATCTTTTTTGTAAAGGTATGAAAGAAGGTTTCTTCTGTGACCAACCATCTTAAGAAGACCGCGGCGTGAGTGGTTATCCTTCTTGTGAACCTTTAAGTGAGCAGTAAGCTCGTTGATTCTTGTTGTAAGAACGGCAATCTGAACTTCAGGAGATCCTGTGTCGCCCTCGTGTGTTGCATATTCAGCAATAATAGCCTGCTTTTCTGCCTGTGTCATAATAATTCACCTCATTAAAATATTTGCCGATCGGCGAATAACTCAGTAATGGGATAGGTGAGTCCTTATAAAGGCTTGCACCCGAAACCGAGTAAATCGCATTCAGCATATGGAATTATAACACATTATATATTATTTGTAAAGCATTATTTTATTATAAGATTTTGATAATTAATAACCGAAAAAACAGATAACATTATTTTGTCAAAATAAATCTTGACATTGCATATTTTTATGGTATAATTATTAAGCCGCATATTATAGGTTGACAAGTTATGCAGTGCATACACCTATCGTAGCGAGACTTGTGTAAGGAGAGAAATTACTATGTATGCTGTTATCGTAACAGGCGGTAAGCAGTACAAGGTTTCAGAGGGCGACGTTATTTACGTAGAAAAGCTCGGTGCTGAAGAAGATGCTGAAATCACTTTTGATACTGTTCTTGCAGTAAACACCGATAAAGGTGTTAAAGCAGGCAAGGATTGCGCAAAGGCTACTGTTACTGCTAAGGTTCTTAAGAACGGCAAGGGTAAGAAAATCACTGTATTTACTTACAAGCCAAAGAAGAACGAAAAGCGCAAGATGGGTCATCGTCAGCCGTATACAAAGGTTGAGATTACTGCTATCAACGCTTAATTAAAATGATTTATTCTGAATTTTTTACGGCAGACGGTCTTATTAACGGCTTTAAAATTACAGGCCATTCGGAAAGTGCAGAGCACGGGCAGGATGTTATATGCGCCTTTGTTTCAAGCGCAGGCTTGATGACGGCAAACACCATTACCGATGTTTGCGGTATTAAAGCATATGCCAATGCTTATGACGGCTTTCTCGAATTTAAGATTTTGGAGTCTGCAAAATCTGTGCAGGATATTCTGAACGGCTTAAAGCTTCATTTAACCGAGCTTGAGGCGGAATATCCCGACAATGTTAAAGTGATTATTACGGAGGTGTAATTAATGCTTAAATTAAACTTACAGCTTTTCGCTCATAAGAAAGGTATGGGTTCTACAAAGAACGGCCGTGACTCAGAATCAAAGCGTCTCGGTGCTAAAAGAGCAGACGGTCAGTTTGTTCTTGCAGGCAATATTCTTTATCGCCAGAGAGGAACTCACATTCACCCGGGCACAAATGTAGGCATCGGTTCAGACGATACTCTTTTTGCTTTGGTTGACGGTACTGTTAGATTTGAAAAAATGGGCAAGGACAGAAAGAAAGTTTCTGTTTACCCTGTTGAACAGTAATTGAGATAAGTAAATTTTACGGCGAGGTTGTTACCCCGCCGTATTTTAATATAAGTCTACATTAATGCCTCCCCTTGTCAGGGGAGGTGTCACGAAGTGACGGAGGGGTAGGCAGAAGCATTCTGTATCTCTCCCTCAGTCACCTACGGTGACAGCTCCCTCATCAGAGGGAGCCTATGGCAAATCGGGAGAAGTTAAAAGGAAAATCAAAATGTTTGTAGATATTGCTAAAATCAAAGTTAAAGCAGGAGACGGCGGCGCAGGCGCAGTTTCCTTTCACAGAGAAAAATATGTTGCGGCAGGCGGTCCTAACGGCGGCGACGGCGGCAAGGGCGGCGATGTTGTTTTTGTTGTAGATGATAATCTTGCAACGCTTGCCGATTTCCGCTATAAGCGTAAATATTCTGCCAAAAACGGTCTGCCCGGCGGCGGAGACAGGTGCCACGGCAAAAACGGTGAAGACCTTGAAATTCGTGTGCCGAGGGGCACTGTTATCCGTGAGGCGAATTCAGGTGCGGTTATGGCTGATATGAGCAAAACCGAGTGTTTTGTTGCAGCTCACGGCGGCAAAGGCGGCTGGGGCAATCAGCATTTTGCCACGCCTACAAGGCAGGTGCCGAGATTTGCAAAGCCCGGTATTCCCGGTGAGGAATGGGAGGTCAGCCTTGAGCTTAAACTCCTTGCAGATGTAGGACTTTTAGGCTATCCGTCAGTCGGCAAATCAAGTCTTATTTCTGTTGTTTCGCAGGCAAAACCTAAAATCGGCGATTATCATTTCACAACGCTTGTACCTAACCTCGGCGTAGTTTCCATGGGCGAGGGCAATTCATTTGTTATTGCCGATATCCCGGGTCTTATCGAGGGCGCAAGCGAGGGTATCGGTCTCGGTCACGAGTTTTTAAAGCATGTTGAGAGATGCAGACTTCTTATTCATATCGTTGATGTCAGCGGTCATGAGGGCAGAGACCCGAAAGAGGATTTCAGGCAGATTAACGAGGAACTTGTAAAATTCAATCCCGAACTTGCAAAGCAGCCGCAGATTGTGGCAGGCAATAAAATTGATATGGCAGAGCCTGAGCAGATTGAAGATTTTAAAAACTGGGTTGAAGAACAGGGCTATCAGTATTTTTCAATCTGTGCGCCGATTAAAGAGGGAACGCAGGAACTGATGAATGCCGTGTGGAATAAATTGCAGGAACTCCCGCCGATTAAGGAATATGAGGTTGAGGAAATCCCTGTTGAATCGTATTTCAAGCGTGACGACGGCTTTAAAATCATAGTTGTTGAAGACGGCTATTATCTTGTTGAAGCGTCGTGGTTCCCAAGAGTTCTTAAAGGTATTGATACCGAGGATTACGAAAGCCTGCAATATATGCAGCGTGTTCTTGAAAAAAGCGGCGTTTTTAATGCACTGCGTGAAAAAGGAATCCAGGAGGGAGATACTGTTTCAATATACGATATTGAATTTGAGTATGTGCCGTAAGTTATGAGATTTATTGATGAAAATGTGAATGCAAAACAGTTAAGTCCGCTCAATCTTGCGTTTGTCGGCGATGCAATTTATGAAATTTTTGTTCGTGAAATGCTTGTCTGCAATGCAAACAGACCTGTAAACGATTTGCACCGTGAAAGTGTGAAATATGTATCCGCTCAGGCGCAGACGGCGGCTTTTGAAAAAATTAAAGATATTCTGACCGAGGAGGAAACGGCGCAGTTCAAGCGTGGCAGAAATGCAAAGGTGGGTCATTCACCGAAAAGCGCAACCGATGCCGAATATCATACGGCAACAGGTATGGAAGCACTGTTCGGTTATCTGTATTTAACGGAACAGCAGGAACGAATAAAGGAATTGTTTAACATTATAATTAAAGAATAATTATGCGAGGCGATGGTTTTACATCGCCTCATTTTTTTCGGGAGGGTACGGAGGCCCTCCCCTACAAAGAGTTGCAATAATGCCTTCGTAGGGTGCGGCGGTCTCACCTATCGGCTCGGTCGGTGCTTCTGCTTCGCAGAGGTGTCCACTGGACACCCGCACCCTCGACGCACCGCAAATTTACAATAACGCTATCGTAGGGGCGGATATCATCCGCCTGTTTTTTTGTAGGGCAATTCACGAATTGCCCGTTATTAAAAAGGAAAAGCACCGCCTTTCGGCAGTGCTTTCCCTTTTTTGCGTCCGACCATATCATCTTCTACAAAAAAATTTACCCCATTATATTTTTACACGCAACCACATCAATGCCTGTGTGAAAAATATTTTCAATAATTACATCGCCGACTTTAATCGGTGTGTCAAGCGTTATATCGTCAAGAAGCGCCATCGCCTCAAACATTTTGCCCTTTGGTATTGCTCCGTTTGTTTTAACGGGGCAGCGCGGGTGTTCGTCACTCGTTGTTTTAACGGTTGAAGTGATAACTCTTACAGGATTTTTTAGTTCGTTTCTGCCGTATTCCGCACCTCTCGGGCAGGAATTGCCTGTTACGGCAAAATCGTTTTCTTCGTCAACCTTAAGCCTGCAGCCTTTCGGGCAGGTGATGCAAGTAAGTTCTGTCATTGTTACCCCTCCTCAACTGAAACGGTCGCACTGTCTGTTGCGATTTTATCAAGCAAAACCTTTGGAATTGAGATTTTTTCCATCTCGCCGGGTGCAAGGTGCTCACGCTTAAATTTTGCAATCAGATTATCGTTTTCATCTTTAACGATGATTGCCGAATTGCCGAAAATCTGCCTTACACGGAAGAATATTTCTGCACCGTCTGCACCTTTGCGGATTTTCTGCGGAACAGTGTAGCCAACGCCGTTACCGTTTGAAAGTGCAATAAAATCATCCTTGCCCTTTTCGCCGTTCAAAACGTATTCGGCAGCTGCTTTGCCGGCTTTCTGACTTTCGGCAGTAACGAAGTCTACCAAATCGTGAACGTGAACTACGTTTCCGCAGGCGAAAATACCGTCTGCCGATGTTTCCATATTTTCAAAAACAACTGCGCCGTTTGTGCGCGGATCAATCGTAATGTCGGCTGTTTTGGTAAGTTCATTTTCGGGAATAAGACCTACCGAAAGAAGAACAGTGTCGCAGTCAAAATGAATTTCGGTGCCTGCAATCGGCTTTCTGTCTGCTCCGACCTCAGCGATAGTTACGCCCTCAACCCTGTTTTTGCCCTCAATATCAATAATAGTGTGCGAAAGGTAAAGCGGAATGTTAAAGTCATTAAGGCACTGTACAATGTTTCTCTGCAAGCCGCCTGAATAAGGCATAAGTTCTACGCAGGCAAGCACTTTTGCACCCTCAAGCGTCATACGCCTTGCCATAATAAGCCCGATGTCGCCGGAACCTAAAATAACAACTTTTTTGCCTACCATATGGCCCTCGATATTAACATATCTTTGTGCCGCACCTGCTGTAAGAATACCTGCAGGGCGTGTGCCCGGAATTGAAATTGCGCCTCTTGTGCGTTCACGGCATCCCATTGCAAGCACGATTGATTTTGTCTCTAAAATCTGATAACCGTCTTTTGAATTTACGCAGTGAACCTGTTTTTCTTTCGTTATTTCAAGCACCATAGTGTCTGTCATAACGGAAACATCAGTGTCCTCAAGCATTTTTATGAATTTTCCTGCGTATTCGGGGCCTGTCAGTTCTTCTTTGAAATAGTGAAGACCGAAACCGTTGTGAATACACTGGTTTAAAATTCCGCCGAGTTCTTTGTCTCTTTCAATAATAAGTATGTTTTTAAGTCCGTTTTCATATGCACTGAGTGCCGCAGCAAGGCCTGCAGGGCCTCCGCCTATAACAATTAAATCAAACATTGGCTTTACCCCCGTTCTTAGTGGGCTCTGTAAGAATATAACTTCCCGTGTTGTCCTGAAGGATATTCTCATATTCCGTGTTTTTGTATTTAGCCATAATTTCAAGCACCTTAGGACCGCAGAATCCGCCCTGGCATCTGCCCATACCCGTGCCTGCCCGGCGCTTTATGCCGTCAAGTGAAACAGGCGGAATCGGTGAATTAAGCGCATCAAGGATTTCACCCTCGGTGATAGTTTCACAGCGGCATATAACTCTGCCGTATTCGGGGCGTTCTTTTATAACTGCGTTCTTTTCTTCTGCAGAAAGTTCTTTAAAGCGAATATGGCGGCGTTCGTCAATGAATTCTGATTTTTCGTTAAGTTCAAGTCCTGCATTTTTCAGCAGCTCTGCCGCATATGCCGCAATCGCAGGGGCTGCAGAAAGACCCGGAGATTTAATTCCTGCAAGGTCGAGGAAGTTTTCATCTGCAAAATCAATAATGAAATCATCAACAGTGCTGTTTGCACGCACGCCTGTGAAATTTCTGATATTATCTCTGAAACTGATTGACGGTATTGATTTTACAGCCTTTTCTCTTACAAAATCAAGGCAGGCGGTTTTTGTTGATGTGTCATCCTTGTCTCTTGGGTCAGCGTTGGGGCCTACAATTAAGTTGCCGTGAACTGTGGGCGAAACAAGCACGCCCTTGCCGTCCTTGTTGGGACACTGAAAAATAACATGTGATGCTCTTGTGCCCTCGCTTTTGTCAAGCAGATAATACTCGCCTGCGCTCGGCACGATAGAAAATGATTTTTCAGCCACCATATTATGAATATCGTCACTGTTTACGCCTGCGCAGTTGATAACATATTTTGCTTTAATTTCAGCGTTGTTTACAGCGATTGAATAAATACCGTTTTTCTTTGAAATGCCTGTAACTTCGGCTTCAAGCATAATTTCAACGCCGTTTCTGACTGCTGTTTCAGCCATTGCAATGCCGTATTCCCACGGGTTAACAATGCCTGCAGTCGGTGCATAAAGAGCACAGACCGCCGTGTCTGCAATATTAGGCTCCATGGCACGGAGCTCATCTTTGTCAACAATTCTTAAATCGGGTACGCCGTTTTTTATGCCTCTTTCAAGCAGTTTTTCAACGTGCTTTGCCTCTTCATCTGAAAAAGCAACTACGAGTGAGCCGATGTTTTTATAGGCAACATCAAGTTTTTTGCAGATTTCTTCTGCCATGGGAACGCCCTGAACATTAAGTTTTGCCATAAGCGTGTTAGGCTCAGGGTCAAAGCCTGCATGAATAATTGCGCTGTTTGCCCTTGTTGCCTTACAGCATATATCGTTGTTTTTTTCAAGCACAACGGTTTTCAGGTTGTATCGGCTTAATGTGTAAGCGCAGGCAGCGCCCACAACTCCGCAGCCGATAATTGCTACATCATACATATTTTTTACCCCTTTGCAGTGAAATAAAAAAGAGCAGCACAAACAAAGCAGTTACAAACCGCTTTATTCCTGTTGCTCAATTCTCTTCAGGTATATATTACTATAATATTGTAACCTTATTTATTGTAAAATACAACTGGTGTTTTAACCAAAAAAATATTTACCTTATTAGTGATAAAGCACAAATAAATCGTGATATTATTAACAAACGGGCTGTTTTTAAATAATTTTTCTGCTTTCGGTGTGATTTGGGATTTGTTTTAATAAAACCACACTTTTTCGTTTGTAGATGAAATTGCAACTGCGCCGCTTGAAAGCGCGGTAACAACATCGTCCTTGTCGCTGATAAGGCCGCCTGCTATAATCGGCGTTTTTGTGGAGTTTGCAACCTGACGGATAATTTTCGGCATAAGACCGGGCAAAACTTCAATCAAATCGGCATTCTGCCTGATTTCATTGTGGCGTGTGCTTTCCATAGCGCGTGAGTCGATCATAAAAAAGCGCATAACGGTGAATAAGCCTATCTGTTTTGCGTGTTTTATCAGCGGTACTTTGGTAGAGATTATACCGTCAAGGCTTGTATGATTTTTCAGAAAATCGATGCTTGCCTCTCTGTTTGCAAGTCCGTCAATCAAATCGGCGTGAACAAAAACGATTTTGCCTCTTGCTTTCAGCAGGGCAACAATTTCGTCAATATTGTTTATGTTGCCGAACAGAACAAAAACAATTTTACTTTCGCTTTCAAGGCTTTTTTTCAGGCTTTCTTCATTTTTGACGGCTGTGATAATAGGGTATTCGTTCAGGCAGTCGTAAAGGCTTTTTAATGTCATTTTTAACTCCGCTTAAATTAAATGTAAAATATGCTTGACTTTTTTTGAATTTGTGGTAAAATAAATGCAGTTCGGGAGCATAGCTCAGCTGGGAGAGCATCTGCCTTACAAGCAGAGGGTCACAGGTTCGAGCCCTGTTGTTCCCACCAAAAAGGTAATGAACGCATCAGCGTTTGTTACCTTTTTATTTTGTACAGGGCGAGAAACGAACTCCAAATTTCAAACGCACGCAGGGCGTGCAGAAATTTGGGAGAAAGGTCCGGTGGACCTTTCGATAGATGAGAGGAGAGTCCTGTTGTTCCCACCAAAGCCCTAAAGGTGTAAACCTTTGGGGCTTACTTTTTAACTGTTAACTATTCACTCTTCACTAAAAATACTTTTGGCTTTGGCGGAAGTAATAAGTAATAGTGAAAAGTGAAAAAGTGTTTTAATAATAAGGGTGATACTGTTGAAAGAAAGTCCTTTAATAATAAAATCCAAAGAATTTGCACTTGATGTGATAAGGGTTTGTAAAGAATTAAGAGCAAAAAAATGTGAAAGTGCACTTATTAATCAGTTTTTACGCTCGGGTACAAGTATCGGTGCTAATATCAGAGAGGCGTTTTATGCACACAGTAAAGCAGATTTTATTGCAAAACTGCAAATTGCATTGAAAGAATGTTCTGAAAGTGAATATTGGATAGAGCTGCTTATAGAAAGCGGATATTATGATGATAAAATATTGCTTGATAAATGCACAGAAGTTAAAAAAATTCTTATTTCTTCAATAAATACTGCTAAAGAGAAAAAGAATGAAGCATGATAAGAATTTTCATAGAAACAGTAAGTATATATTTTTGTGCTTGTTGTTTTGTAGTGTGTGGCGTTCCAAACGCACCGTTAAACGGGCAATTCGTGAATTGCCCGTTTTATTATTCCCTAATTTTTTGCCGGGTGGTAATTCGGAACGTATTTCATTAGTTTTTCACGGACATTTTCTTCATTTATGTCCTTCAAATCGGCGAGCATATTTTCAAATTTGTTATCGTCAATATCCATCGGCTGGGTTACATAAATCTTTTCGAGTGCAGTTTTGCTTCTTGTTTCCATTTCGCTTTCCATAGCCAGTTCTTCGTACAGTTTTTCACCCGGGCGAAGACCTGTGATTTTAATTTCAATTTCATCTTCTGTGTAGCCCGAAAGGCGTATAAGATTTTTGGCAAGATCCATAATTTTAACGGGCTCGCCCATATCAAGCACAAAGATTTCGCCGCCCTTTGCAAGTCCGCCTGCCTGACACACCAACTGCGCAGCCTCGGGAATTGTCATAAAGTAACGCTCAATATCAGGGTGGGTAAGTGTTATCGGGCCGCCGCGGGCAATCTGGTCTTTGAAAATCGGAATAACAGAGCCGTGTGAACCTAAAACATTGCCGAATCTAACTGCGGCATATTCGGTATTTTCGCTCTTTTTGTTCATATACTGAACAATAATTTCCGTAATTCTTTTGGTGCAGCCCATAACATTTGTGGGGTTTACAGCCTTGTCGGTTGAAAGAATAACCATTTTAGGCACTTTGAATTTATCTGCCGTAACGGCAACATTGTATGTGCCGAAAACGTTGTTCTTGACTGCCTCGCACGGGCTGTCCTCCATCAAAGGCACGTGCTTGTGAGCGGCTGCATGGAATACAACGTCGGGGCGGAATTCTTCAAAAATTTCAGACAGCCTGGCCATATCACGGACAGAGCCGATACGCACTTCAATGTTGATTTCGTCGCCGTACTTGTCACGAAGTTTATTCTGCAACTCAAAAGCGCAGTTTTCGTAAATATCAAAAATAACAATAGTTTTCGGGTGGTAACGAGCCGCCTGACGGCAGATTTCAGAGCCGATTGAGCCGCCGCCGCCCGTTACAAGGATTGTTTCGCCGAGCAGATAACGGCATACTTTTTTGTCAAGCGTGACTTCATCTCTTGCAAGAAGGTCTTTTATTTCAACATCACGAACATTTTTTCTTGCAGTGTCGCTTTCGATAAATTCTGTGATTGAGGGTGAAATTTTTATCGAACACTTTGTTTTCATTGCAATATCAATAATTTCTTTCTGCCTTTTTTGAGATGCAGACGGCAGGCATATAATAATAATGTCAACGTTGTGCTTTTCGGCAATTTCGGGGATTTCGGCACAGGTGCCTTTTACCTTAACGCCGTTTATCCTTTTGCCGAGCTTTGCAGGGTTATCGTCAACCGCTATAACGGGGTAGCCGATTTTAAAGCCGTTTGCGGCAAGATTATCTATAATATAGTTGCCCATAAAGCCTGCGCCGACTATCATTACACGTTTTTGATTTTTTGAATATCTGTTTGTTTCGTGTATCATTCGCCTTAAAACACGATAGCCGATTCTTGGTGCGCATACTGCTATAAACAGCAAAACAAACATAAGTATGTAGGCATAAAACGGCAGGTAGCCGCTGTTGTGCAGAAGTTTGTGAAATAAAAATCTGTCTATTAAAAACAGTGAGGCAGAGGAAAGTGCAGAGGCAACAAAGTTTCTCGGAATTTCGTCTGTTCCGGCAAAGGTCCACACGCTTTTGTAAAGTCCGAGTATTGTGTTGAACAAAAGCATAATTGCGCCTGTTACAATAAGGTGCATATAATTAAACAGAATACCTGTATAACTTGTTGCCAGAATGTGACCGCCCATTGTTAAATAAACAATGCATATATTGCAAAAGAAAAATAATGCCAAATCAATAAGCATTATGCAGAACCGTCTGCAATATACATTGAATTTTGAGGGAAAATTTTTATTGTTCATATTTTTTCACCCGCACATATACATATAGTGATTATTAGTTATATATTAATACAAAATTAATGTAATTTCAACAGTATGTTTTTACCTTTTTGTTTACACAGGCAATTTTTTGTAAAAATAAGTGCAAAACAATTTATCAAATTTATATTTTTCGGTTGAAAAATTACAGATGTTGGTATAAAATTAAAAAAACAGGGGGGGGTAGAATTATGACTAAATTAAAATTTACCGATTTGGAACATGTTACACCGGAAAGCGTGGGCATTAAAAGCAGTGCCATTAATGCTTTTGTAAATGAGATTAACGAGAAAAAATTAGGACTTCAGAGTTTTACAGTTGTAAGGCACGGCAAGGTTTGTGCACAGGGCTTCTGGAAGCCTTATGCAAAGGATATTCCGCATGTGCTCTATTCAATGAGCAAGTCCGTAACATCAACGGCAGTAGGCTTTGCCGTAAGCGAGGGTCTTCTGCACCTTGATGATAAGGTTGCTGATTTCTTTCCCGAATACAAATCTGCAAAGCGGCCGATGAATCAGAAACTTACAATCAGAATGCTGCTCACAATGCGCTCTGATAAAATGATAACGGTGCTTGATGAAAAAGGTGAGCACGACTGGGTTAAGCAGTTCTTTGATGCTGGCTTTATTGCACCGCCCGATACAAAATTCAACTATATTTCGGAAAACACAACTATGCTTTCGGCAATTATTTCAAAGGTTACGGGTATGAGTATGCTTGATTATCTGTATCCGAGAATGTTTGAGCCGCTTGGAATTGAAAAGCCTTTCTGGGAGGAAGACGGTCACGGCAACAACGCGGCAGGCTGGGGGCTTTATATGAAGTCCGAAGATCTTGCAAAGTTCTTTTTGCCTTACATAAACGGCGGCAAATGGCTTGACGGCACACAGCTTGTGCCCGAATACTGGGTTAAAACCGCAACGGCTAAGCAGACGCCGTCTGTTTCTGACGGGTTTATTGATAATATGTGCGGCTACGGTTTTCAGTTCTGGAGAAATCCTGTTTCAAACAGCTTCCGTGCAGACGGGCTGTTTGGTCAGAGATGCTTTATGTTTCCTGAATATGACGCTCTTGTTGTGCTTAATTCAGGCGAGTCGGAAGACTATAAGGTTATGAAAGTGTTCTGGAAATATTTCCCCGAATGCTTTGAATACAGTGAATTGCCCGAAAATAAAAAGGATAACGAAAAACTGTCTGAAACGCTTGCTGCTCTTGAAGTTGAGCAGCTTCCGGCAATGCCGAGAAACGCAGAACTTGAGCAGCGTTTCGGCGGAAGAAAAATTAAATGCAAAACGAATGCGTTTACTTCTGTTATTTCCGTTTCGGTTCTTCAGATGCTTTACAATAAGCCGGGTTATATCAATGAAATGAAACTTGATTTTGATGATGACGGCTTGAAATTCACATGGAAAGAAAAGGATTATGTCAATACTATTGATGTCGGTATGAGCGGCGAGTACGGCGTTTCTGTTATGAAACTCGGCGACCTTACTTACCATGCATATTCAAAGGCATCTTGGCAGGAGGACGGCAGCCTTAAACTGTGGATAAGACCTGTTGAAACTGCCCATGTGCGAAAATTTACATTTGAATTTTTAAGTGACAGTAAGGTTAAAATAATCAATGAAATGAGCCCGACTTTTGAGGAACTTGCAATTTATAATATGACCTTTATCGGTGCGCCTTTAAGACTTAAATCGTCTGAAGAGGTTGTCAAAAAAGCAATTCACGCTTTCGGTCTTCCGTTTATCGAGCCGAATTTTACGGGCACAATCGAATAATTTTTAATGAAGCAAACCCCCGTCAAAAATGACGGGGGTTCATGTTGTTTTTTACGGGCAATTCGTGAATTGCCCCTACAATATTTAACAACGTATTGTAGGGCGGGGTGGTCTCACCTGTCGGCTCGGTCGGTGCTTCTGCTTCGCAGAGGTGTCCACCGGACACCCGCATCCTCACCCCGCCGTTATTGTTAATGTATTTTATTTTTCAACTCACTCAAAAATGCAATCAGTTCAGGTGAGCAGTTATCTTTAACAATTATATAACCTCGGGCATTGTCAATCATAAGATAGAAATTTGTTTTTGTTTCTATTATTTTAGTTAATTCGCTGTATTTATGAGTGTTGATGGAGTGCAAGTCTGTTTCTTTTATTTTATCTTCAAAAAACTCATAATTTGATATATTCTTATCAAGTGTTTTGTTTGAATAATATGCTTTTTTTGCAGATTTTTTTAAGGCAACAGGAAATTCAATCGCAAATATAATAAAAAAGAACAAAGCAAAAAATATTGAGAATACGATGTTTTTTATCATATGGTAACTTAGCGCACCTAATGCAAATGAAAACAGTGAAAATATAATATAAACTGCTATGAATGATTTTTGTGATTTTAACACGGCATTATTGTATTTTATATATTCATCAAGCGTATATGCAAATTGTGTTGTATATAATGGCTCCATAAATGCTCCTTAATTCGAAACGGGCAATTCGTGAATTGCACTTACGAAAATGTCATTGTTGTATTGTAGGGTGCGGCGTCCTCGACGCACCGCATTTTTTATACATTTTATTCTTCTGCTGTCGGGTATTTCAAATCCTCTTTCGTCCAGTCCTTTATGACTTCAAGAAATGCTTTTGCTTCTTCCTTTGCCTGCGGCAGATTATGGTCGCTGCAGTTGCCGCATTCTTTCATCGTTGCGCCCGGAATCTGACCCCAGAAATCAACAATATACTGAAATGCGTCTTTGATAAGCTGAATTGAATAGCTGTCTGAAAGCGAGCGGGTAAGAAAATAAAATCCCGTTCTGCAGCCCATAGGTCCGAAATAAATAATATTGTCGCCGAATTCAGTGTTGCGTACATAGGTTGCAAAAATATGCTCAATCGTGTGCATTGCCGCATTTGTCATAACAACTTCTCTGTTCGGCTCACGCATACGAATGTCGTATGTTGTAATATCGTCGTCAATTCGGCTGATGTAAATGCCTTTCTTTAAAATATTGTGGTCAATCTGAAAGCTTGGTATTGTTTTCATTTATTTTCAACTCCGTTTGAATAAATTTCTTTAAATATTTTAACACATTTTTACTGCTTTTCAAGCAGTATTTTCATATCTTCGGGAAAATCACTGTCAAGTTTCATTTCTTCATCTGTTATCGGGTGGGTAAAATAAATTGCTTTGCAGTGCAGAGCCTGCCTGGTTATCAGTTTACTGTTACCGCCGTAAAGTGTGTCGCCCACAAGGCTTGCACCGAGGTGCGCAAAATGAACTCTTATCTGGTGGGTGCGTCCCGTTTCAAGATTAATTTTATAAAGCACGCCGTGTTTGAATGCTTTTATTTTTTCAAAATGAGTAACAGCCGTTTCGCCGCCGTCTGTTACACAACGTTTTATAATGCTTTCATTTTCACGGGCAATCGGTGCGTTTATCGTGCCGTTTTCGCCTATGTCACGGCTTGCCACGGCGTAATAATCTTTTTTGATTTGTCCTGCAAGTTTTGATGCGGCAAGTTCATTTTTTGCAATCAGCACAATTCCGCTCGTGTCCCTGTCGAGCCTGTAAACGGCACGGAATGCCGTGTTTTTGTCAACATAATTTGCAACGGCGTTTGAAAGTGCGTCGCCCTGATGATTTCTGCTTTCGTGCACGGGCATAAACGGCGGCTTGTTTACGGCAATAATGTCCTCGTCCTCAAAAATGATTTCAACCCTTTTGTCAGACGGGGCGGGCATCTGCCCTTTGTTTTCAATATTGATTTTTAAAATGTTCCCCGTTTTGACGGGGTCAATCGTTCTGGCAAATTTGCCGTTTAAAAGTATTCCGTTTTCGGTGTTTTTCAGTTTAGTCAAAAGTGATGATGAAATACCGAAATCACGCAGAAAATCACGGATTTGCCTGCCGCTGTCTTTTTCTGTTATTTTAAATTCAATCGTTCTCATAGTAAAATAAAATTTGAATGAAACAGGTCGATGAGGGCATCGACCCCTACAATATTATAATTACGTTATTTGTAGGGGAGGGTCTCTGTGCCCTCCCGAAAAAACACATTGTTGTGGTACGGTGTACTCGAATACTTCCATTAATATTATATATTATAAAAAGAATTAAAGCAATAGGTTGCAAAACGAATACTATAGTGTTAAAATCTTAACGACTAAAGAAAGGTGCTGATTTTATGTTTGAAAACCTGATAGACAAACTTGATAAAAACGGCATTTTATCTTTTGACGAATATAAAATTCTGATTGAAAACAGGTCGCTTTGTGCCGATTATCTTTTTGAAAAAGCACGCATAGCACGTGATGAAGTTTACGGCAGAAAAATTTTTATCAGAGGTCTGATTGAATTTACAAATTACTGTAAAAATGAATGCTTTTACTGCGGAATCAGGCACAGTAATAAAAACGCCGTGCGCTACAGGCTGACGAAAGAAGAAATACTTGACTGCTGCCGTCAGGGTTATCGGCTCGGCTTTCGCACCTTTGTGCTTCAGGGCGGGGAAGACGCTTTTTATACAGATGATTATCTGTGCGAAATTATAAGAGAAATAAAATCTAACTGCCCCGGTTGTGCCGTGACTCTTTCACTCGGCGAGCGTTCCTTTGAAAGTTACAAAATGCTGAAAAATGCAGGGGCAGACAGGTATCTTCTTCGCCACGAAACGGCGGATAAACTGCATTATGCCAAACTTCACCCCGGCAGTATGAAGTTCGATAACAGGCAGAATTGCCTTGAAAATCTGAAAAAACTCGGTTATCAGACAGGCGCAGGTTTTATGGTCGGTTCACCGTTTCAGACTGCCGAAAATCTTGCAGAAGAAATGCTTTACCTTAAAAAGCTGAGCCCTCATATGGTAGGCATAGGGCCGTTTATTCCGCATAAGGATACACCGTTTTGCAATAAAGCCGCAGGTACGGCAGAACTTACTGTTTTTATGATTGCCCTTGTGCGTTTAACGCTGAAAAATGCGCTTATTCCCGCAACAACGGCGCTCGGTACGATTGACGAATCCGGCAGGGAAAAGGGCATAAATGCAGGTGCAAATGTTTTAATGCCGAATCTTTTGCCTGAAAATATCTGTAAAAATTATTCGCTTTATGATAACAAAATCTGCACGGGCGCCGAAAGTGCAGTGAATATTGAATTGCTTAAAAATAAAATGAAAGCCACGGGCTGTGAAATTGTTGCAGACCGAGGCGATTACAAGGAGAATTAACAGAAAATGTATAACCCTAAATCTTTAAAAGCAGAGGAATTTATAAGTGACGAGGAAATAAAGGCGACTCTTGCTTTTGCCGATGAACATAAAAATGACCTTGAATATATAGATAAAATTCTTGATAAGGCAAGGTTCAGAAAAGGACTCGACCACAGAGAGGCAAGTGTACTCCTTGCGTGTGAGGATAAGGCTAAAAACGAAGAAATTTATAACCTTGCCGAGCAGATTAAAAAGGATTTTTACGGCAGCAGAATCGTTATGTTTGCACCGCTTTACCTTTCAAATTACTGTGTAAACGGCTGCCTTTACTGCCCGTATCATCAGAAAAACAAAACGATTCCCAGAAAAAAACTTACACAGGAAGAAATAAAAAAAGAGGTTGTCGCACTTCAGAATATGGGTCATAAGCGCCTTGCGATTGAGGCAGGCGAAGACCCTGTCAATAACCCGATTGAGTATATACTTGAGTCGATAAAAACGATTTATTCGGTTAAGCACAAAAACGGCGCAATCAGGCGTGTTAACGTAAATATTGCCGCCACAACCGTTGAAAATTACAGAAAACTGAAAGAGGCAGGAATCGGCACATATATCCTGTTTCAGGAAACATATCATAAAGAAAGTTATGAAATTCTGCACCCGACAGGGCCGAAGCATAATTATGCCTATCACACCGAGGCTATGGACAGGGCAATGCAGGGCGGTATTGATGATGTGGGCATCGGCGTTCTTTTCGGTCTTGACAAGTACAGATATGAATTTGCAGGGCTTCTGATGCACGCCGAGCACCTTGAGGCTGTTCATGGTGTGGGACCTCATACAATCAGCGTGCCGAGAGTGAAGAGGGCAGATGATATTGACCCAAATGATTTTGATAATTCGCTCAGTGACGAAATGTTCTGCAAAATTGCCGCCTGCATTCGCATTGCCGTGCCCTATACGGGAATGATTGTTTCGACAAGAGAAACAGAAGAGGTGCGTGAAAAAATTATCCGCCTCGGTGTAAGTCAGATAAGCGGCGGCTCAAGAACGTCTGTCGGCGGTTACTGTGAAGAAGAGCGTCCGCACGATACCGAGCAGTTTGATGTTTCGGACAACAGAACGCTTGACGAGGTCGTAAACTGGCTGATGAAGTCGGGCTACATTCCGTCTTTTTGTACGGCGTGCTACCGTGAGGGCAGAACGGGCGACAGGTTTATGAGCCTTTGCAAATCGGGTCAGATTCAGAACTGCTGCCACCCCAATGCATTGATGACATTGAAAGAATTTTTAATGGATTATGCAAGCGAGGATACACGCAAAACAGGCGAGAAAATTATTGAAAAGGAAATTGAAAATATAGGCAGTGAAAAGGTGAAAGCTATTGTGCGTGAAAGGCTTTCAAGGATAGAAAACGGCGAGCGTGATTTTCGCTTTTAGTAAAATTTCGGGAGGATTATGGATAATAACACACCACTTGCACAGCGTGTGCATATCGGTTTTTTCGGTATAAGAAATGCAGGCAAAAGCAGTCTTGTAAATGCTGTTACCAATCAGCCGATTTCGGTAGTCAGCGAGGTTCTCGGCACAACAACCGACCCTGTCAGAAAAGCTATGGAGCTTCTGCCACTCGGTCCCGTTGTGATTACAGATACGGCGGGTATTGATGACGATGGTGAAATCGGCGAAATGCGTGTTAAGGCGACTGAAAAAATTCTGCGCAAATGCCACATTGCCGTGCTTGTAACCGAGGCAGGCAGGGAACTTAACGCAGACGAAAGCCGCCTGATTGAGCGGTTTAAAGAAAAGAATCTGCCCTATCTTATTGCAAAAAATAAGGCGGACTTGCTTGAAAATACTGTCGAAAACATTGAAAATACCGTTTATGTAAGCGCAAAAAACGGCACGGGAATTGATGAATTAAAAAATGCAGTTGCAAATATTAAACTGCCTGAAAATAAAAATTATTATCTTTCCGATTTGGTGGGCAGGGGCGACTTTGTTCTGCTCGTTATGCCGATAGACGGTTCCGCGCCCAAGGGAAGAATTATTATGCCGCAGCAGATGGCGGTTCGTGAAATTCTTGATGCAGGCGCAGTGTCAATCGCAGTTCAGCCTGATGAAATCGAAAACGCTCTTGCAGGGCTTGCCAAAAAGCCGAGCCTCGCCGTAACCGATTCGCAGGTGTTTTCGCAGGTAAATAAAGTTCTTCCGAACGATATTCCTCTCACGTCATTTTCAATTTTAATGGCACGGTATAAGGGCTTTTTAAAAACTGCCGTGCAGGGCGCAAAAACGATTGATAAACTGAAAAACGGCGCAAAGATTTTAATCAGCGAGGGGTGCACACATCATCGTCAGTGCGGCGATATAGGCAGGGACAAACTGCCTGTGTGGCTTGAGAATTATACAAAGAAGAAGTTTGATTTTCAGTGGACAAGCGGTGCGGATTTCCCCGAAAATCTGACTGCTTTTGATTTGATTATTCATTGCGGCGGCTGTATGCTTGATGATAAGGAAATGCAGTTTCGCAGAACTTCAGCCGAAAATCAGGGCGTGCCGTTTACAAATTACGGCACGGCAATTGCCCATATGAACGGCATTTTGGAAAGGAGCATTGAGATTATTCCGTTATCGTAGGGTGCGGCGTCCTCGACGCACCGTTTTATAGAAATGTACATTAAAAAATGCAGGAATTTGAATTCCTGCATTTTTGCTGTTCTGTTTTATTTTTCAAAGCAAACAATAATTCCGCCGTTTGATGCGTAAAGCGTGTTCAGCCCTGAACATTTTAATATCTCCACAGTTCCGAAATTTGCTTTTTCGGTGATTTTATCTGCTAAAAGTTTTGCTCTTTCTTCACAGCAGACGTGTGAAACAATCAGCTTTTTGCCGCTTAAATCCTGACCGGCAACAAGTTCGGCAATCATTTTTGCCATTTTCATAACGGCACGGTTTATCGTCATATCCTTGCCGACAGGCGAAATATTGCCCTCTTTTGCTTTGCAGATAAGTTTAAGATGTATTTTTTCAAGCAGGCTTGCCGCCAGTGCAAACAGTCTGCCGTTTCTTTTCAGTGCGTCAAGATTGTCAAGGCAGAAATAAAGTTCACAGTGGTTTGTAATATAATCGTTGATGTAAGGCACAACTTCATCAAATTTCATACCGCCGTCGCATACTTCTTTGATTTTCTGCGCAATCAGTGCAGGCGTGCCGGCAGTAGCAAGAGAGTTGAAAACATAAATCTTTTTGCCGTCATTATGCTCATCTTCATACAAAGCCTTGCCTTGTACGGCACTGTTGTAGCTGCCGCTTAATTTATCCGTAATTGTAATAACGTAAACTTCATCTTCGTCGCCTTCCATAGCCTTTGCAAATGCACTCGGAGACGGGCAGGCAGATTTTGCAACGCTGTGTGATTTTGCAACTCTTGCAACAAAATCATCCTGATCAAAATTTTCATCATCGGCAATAATATAATCGTCAATCTGAAGTGTGAGCGGAACAATTTCAAAGTTGTTCCATTTTTTCATTTCAGCCGTTAAATCACAGGTTGAATCGGTTACTATTTTATAGGACATACGTCAGTCCTCCTTGTTGGAATCATAATGGGTATAATTATAAACAAATTCTAAACTGATTATATCCTATTGTGCATACTTTTGTCAATCACTTGTACAGTTTATTTACACTGTCATAATGAATTATTAACAAAATTTTCTTGCGTATTCAAGCTGAATGTCAACACTGTTTTTGCTCGGTCCGCCTATAACAAGCCTGTCATTTACGCATTTTTCAAGGTTGATTGCAGTGTAAATGCCGTCGTCAAATAAATCGCAGATTTTTTTGTATTCGTCAAGCGGCAGTTCTTCAAGCGTTGTGCCTCTGTCAATGCAAAGCGCCACCAGTTCACCCGTAGCCTTGTATGCATCTCTGAACGGCAGTCCCTTGCCTACAAGATAATCGGCACAGTCGGTTGCGTTGATAAAGCCTTTTGCCGCCGCACGGCGCATATTGTCTTTAAGCACGGTCATCGTTTCAATCATCGGCGTGAACGCAGTCAGGCACATTTTTACGGTGTCAACAGCGTCAAAAATTGCTTCTTTATCCTCCTGCATATCCTTGTTGTATGCAAGCGCAATGCCTTTCATAACGGTTAAAAGTGTTGTGAGGTCGCCGAAAACACGGCCGCTTTTGCCCCTAACGAGTTCTGCGATGTCGGGATTCTTTTTCTGCGGCATAATTGATGAGCCTGTTGAAAAAGCATCGTCAAGCTCAACAAATTTGAATTCCCAACTGCACCACATAATAATTTCTTCGGAAAAGCGTGAAAGGTGAACCATTATTATAGAAAGCGCACCTGCAAGTTCGATGCAGAAATCACGGTCGGATACGCCGTCAAGCGAGTTGAGCGTAACACCGTCAAAGCCGAGCAGCTCTGCCGTCATTTCACGGTTAAGCGGGTATGTTGTGCCTGCCAGAGCACCCGAGCCGAGCGGGCAGACGTTCATTCTGCGTTTAACATCACGAAGTCTGTCAAGGTCACGGCAAAGCATAGCCGCATATGCCATAATGTGGTGTGCAAACGTAATCGGCTGCGCCCTTTGCAGATGCGTGTAGCCGCTCATAATCGTGTCCTTGTTTTCCTCTGCTTTGTCGCAGATAACCGAAATCAGACCCTTTACCTTTTCTTCGATTTCTTCAATTTCTTTTCTTAAAGCAAGGCGGATGTCAAGCGCCACCTGGTCGTTTCTTGAGCGTGCCGTGTGCAGTCTTTTGCCTGTCTGACCGAGTCTTGCCGTCAGTTCTCCCTCAATAAAAGTGTGAATATCCTCGGCGTTCATATCAATTTCAAGTGCACCCGATTTGATGTCCTGCAAAATATTAAACAGTTCGGCGGTGATTTTGTCGCTCTCACTTTGGTCAATAATGCCCTGAGCGCCGAGCATAGTTGCGTGCGCAATACTGCCCTTTATATCTTCCTCAAACATTCTGCAGTCAAATGAAATGGAGGAGTTGAAATCGTTTGTTTCCTTGGCAAGCTCCTTTTTGAACCTGCCTTTCCATAACTGTGCCATATTTTTCTCCTTATATAATGAATAGGCTCCCTCTGATGAGGGAGCTGTCACCGCAGGTGACTGAGGGAGAGATACAGAACCATATTGTTTACTACCCCTCCGTCACTATCGTGACCCTCCCCTGACAAGAGGAGGTGTCACGGAAAACATATTGATTAACTTACTCGCCTCTCTGCCGGTCAAGAAGTGCCTTAACCTTGATTGAGAGTCCGAACAGGTTGATAAATCCTGCCGAGTCAGCCTGGTTGTATGCACCGCCGTCCTCGCCGAATGACGCAATGTTTTCATCATAAAGCGTGTACGGCGAAGTAATGCCTGCGTTGATTATATTACCTTTATATAATTTAACCTTAACGTCGCCTGTAACGGTTTCCTGTGTCTTGTCAACAAAAGCGGAAAGTGCCTCTCTGAGCGGAGTAAACCACAGACCGTTGTAAACAAGCTCGCCGAATTTTTGCGCAACAAGTTTCTTGTAGTGTGATGTTTCACGGTCAAGTGTAATCATTTCAAGCAGCTCGTGTGCCTTGTAAAGGATTGCACCGCCCGGTGTTTCATAAACGCCCCTGCTCTTCATACCGACAAGTCTGTTTTCAACAATGTCAAGCAGACCGATTCCGTTTGCACCGCCGAGCTCGTTCAGTTTCTCAACAATAGCAAGCGGTTTCATATCTTCGCCGTCAATCGCTGTCGGCACGCCTTTTTCAAAGTGAATTGTAACATAAGTTGCCTTGTCGGGTGCCTGCTCGGGAGCAACGCCGAGTTCAAGAAATCCCTCTTTAGCATACTGCGGCTCGTTTGCAGGGTCCTCAAGGTCAAGACCTTCGTGTGAAAGGTGCCATACATTCTTGTCCTTTGAATAGTTTGTTTCTCTGTTTATTTTGAGCGGAATGTTGTGTGCCTCGGCATATTCAATTTCCTCTTCACGTGATTTAATGTCCCACTCTCTCCACGGAGCAATGATTTCCATTTGCGGTGCAAATGCCTTGAGTGTAAGCTCAAATCTTACCTGGTCGTTGCCTTTGCCGGTACAGCCGTGGCAGATTGCGTCTGCTCCCTCTTTGATAGCGATTTCGGCAAGTCCTTTTGCAATGCATGGACGTGCGTGTGATGTGCCGAGAAGGTATGTTTCATAATCAGCGCCTGCTTTAAGGCAAGGGAAAATGTAGTCTTCAACATATTCGTCTTTAAGGTCAAGCACATAAAGCTTTGATGCGCCCGTTGCGATTGCCTTTTCCTCAAGTCCGTCAAGTTCTGTTCCCTGGCCAACGTCACCCGAAACTGCAATAACTTCGCAGTTGTTGTAGTTTTCTTTAAGCCATGGAATAATGATTGAAGTGTCAAGTCCTCCGCTGTAGGCAAGAACTACTTTTTTAATGTCTTTTTTCATATTGATATCTCCTTGCATAATTATTTTTTGTTTTTCTGCCACTATTATATATAGGTATACCTCCGCCGTCAAGTAGATACATTCATTTTTGTATATTTATACAAATTATGCAGTGAATATGCACGATTTATGTATATTTTTGCGTTAATCTTCACTTGTAGGGGCGGATGCCGTCATCCGCCCGCACTTCTTCACTCTTCACTCTTACTTCTTACTTTAATTATGCAATATTACCAACAATTTTGTAAATTTTTTATTAATATTTGTTTTCAAAAATTTGATATTCCGTATTGACTTTGGATTTCTTTATGATATAATTAATCTTGTATAAAAAGGTAAATGGGTGTAGTGCCCCCATTTGTCAAAAAAAGCCTTATTGCAGTCAGCAGATATGCGTTAAAAGCAGGTCAGGGCTTGTCATATTCCGCTCTGCATATAATAAGGGTTTATCTTTAGGGAGGTAAAATTAATTATGAAAACAGCAAAATCCAAAAGATTAATAGCACTTGTTCTTTCTGTTCTTATGATAGTAACTTCTTTGCCGCTTGTTGCTTTCGCAAAATCCGGTTCTTCGGCAGCAGAAAAAGAACCGGCAGTTGTAGAAGTTGAAACTGCAATGACCAGATATGAAACAGAACTTGAAAAAGGTGTATTTTACACAAATATGCTGCCTGCATATCAGGCTTATGTTGACTGCCAGGAGGCTCTTGATGCTTATCTGTACGGTTCAACAAGGAATGACGACGGCACATATCAGAACGATTTCACAGGCGCACTGAGCGGTAAGGCAGATGCGCTCAATACTGCTATTGACAATATGAAACCGTTTACAGATTATACAGGTACTGCACACGGTACTTTCCCGAGTGATAAGGACTTTGTGTCAGCAGAAAACTATGATGAAAGTTATGACAACATTCTTTATTCTGCACCTGTTACAACAGAACCGGTTTACTATGCATCAAATCAGCCTGTATCAGACCCTTGGAGGGCTATTCCGCTTGTCGGTAAGCTGAAAGCAAGTACGGCAGATATCAGTTTCTTTATGAGTAATGATACGGTTATGCTTTATGATGGTATTACAAATCCCAAAACCGGCGTAATGTTCGGTACCTGGGGTAATGATAAGCCGGGCGGAAACTGGAATAACCTTGCATGGTATTACTGCTGTATAGGTACAGGTCAGGGTCTCAGTATGGTTAATGATGTATGGAGCGGTACCGACAGTGCCGGCAGTCCGTGGAACCTTAACTATCAGTGGACCATCAGACAGACTTCCGACAGTAAAACAGGTGCCTGCAGCGGCTTTAAAGATACCACTACTTATGAAAACGGTGTTGATGGTAAGGTAACAGCTAACGCAATTCAGTTCAACAGAGAATTTAATACACTGTTTTATACAATCACCAACCCGGCATTTGAATATTGTATGGGTATTTCTGACAGATCAGACCGTAAAGAATATGTAGGTACAACTTCAAACACAGAAATCCGTGTTCTTAACTATAAAATGATTATGGATGCCCTTAAGAGCGACACTGTTAAGAGTTATCTTTCGAATGTTGAAAAGTATAAGTACGGCGGACTTGAAACTATTATGCAGGGTATTGATGGGGCTACAACAGACCCGAACTCTTTCTTCACATCGGGCAACGGCTGGCAGAATGCACAGACTCATTATCAGACTGCTATAAACAATCTTAAAACAACACCGACTGCAGACAGCAGTGAGTATCAGACAGTCCGTGACGCACTCCGCAGTGCAGACACCACTCCTACTCAGATTATGAATACCTATAATATCGGTATAGATAAGTGGACTCCCGAAAGCTGGGCAAACTTCAAGGCTGCATATGAAGTTGCAGCAAATGCAATGTCTGCTCCTTACACAGCAGGTTCTTATGCTGCTATTGACGGCACTCAGATTGTTAATAACCTTAATGCTGCGTTCGCAGCTCTTAAATCAGATGTTGAGTTTGTAGATACAACTGACCTTGTAAACAGAATTCAGGAATTCAGAGCATGGGAAAATATTTTCACAAGTGATTCTTATACATTTGTTGCAGGCTATGTTGATACTGCAGTAACACAAGTTTGGGGCAGTGAAGAAAACTTCGGTGTTCTTGCAAAAGGCCCTGAAAAAACTGAAGATGGTGCAGGCGAAAAACTTGTTTCGGATCAGTTGACTCTCGTAAATGACGCTATCACACATTTAAGAATATCTCCCGACGCTAAGATTTCAACATCACACGGTAAGTATTCACTTAATCAGGCACTTGCCATTGTAGTTGATAATCCGTCACAGTATTATAACTACAGCACATTTACAGATGCTGTTGCAGTCGGCAATACTTATAAGCCTACACTTGAAACAACAGAGTTTACTGATTATGCAATACAGTATAATGCTTATGTAGAGCAGGTTACAAAGATTGTAGATGCATATTATAACCTTGCATTTGCATTTACCGATATTCCCGATGGTACTGTAGTTCAGAACAGCGGCTTTACAAAAACTAAATCTCTGATTGCATCTAACAACGGTAAGCAGAGTATTCAGTACGGTTACACAAACAGTGCTGTAATGATCAGAACTACTCACGAGTCTAAGGCATTGCCTTACGGTACTTTCTCTATCACGTTCGGCACAAACATCAGTGCATCAAATAATACTGATAAGAAGAATAATAAAAATACAAACAACGGTCTTGACAGCATTACGCTTAATGCAACGGCAGCACCTATTTCCGATTACTTCCTTCAGGCAAGTAAAGCAAACGGTACATTAGAAGACCGTAAGGTTCCTGAAGAAATGTCTGCAGAAGACAGAGACACAAATTATAAAGGTCTTCTTGAGTATAACGGCTTCTCAGTTTCAAATCTTCACTACACAGGTAAATCCGCAAACTGTGACCCGCTTTATTACATCACAGATAATGACGGTAATAAGGTAGCAACAACAGATGAACAGGCAAGAACAATTAATCTTGATCCGATTCTCGGCAAAACAGACGGTGCTAACAACGGTAACGTTGTTAAAGGTTCTGTTTACGCATATTCAACAAACAGCGGTTTTGCTTACACTTATATTGACGGTGACCTTAATGTAACTGTTGAGCCGTCACCTGAAGTTGAACTTACCCGTTCAACTCAGCCGAGTATGAAAAACTACAGAACTTCAGACAGTTATATCGGTGCTGTTGCAAGCTTTACCGACCGTTATATAGTTTACAGAGCAGGCAGATGCTGGTATACAACACAGTCAACAGGTGACTTATTTGATACATCAGTATCTGTAGTAGATATTTCATATCTTATCGACCTTGTTAAGATGTGCGATGCTATTGTACCGCTTGAATCAAAGTACACACCTGAATCTTTTGCAAAATTCAAGGAAGCACTTGACGGCGCTAAATCATACTATGATTACACAAAGCAGTCTGCAGGTAACATTCAGTCTGAAGCATCAGGCAGATATTCAAAACTTTGGTCTGCATATCAGAACCTTATTGAAAGACCTCAGATTCTTACTTTCAACTATATGGATGAAAACGGTCAGCCGACATCTTCAACAGTCGAAATTGCTTACAATGCTAATATCGCAACTGTAAGATCTGAAATTGACGCTATCACAGTTCCTAACTATTCAGCAAATGGTATGTCCTACACCTTCAAGGGTTGGGATCCGGCTGTTAATAATGCAACTGTTGTAACAAGCGATACTGTTTACACAGCAACTTACGATTCATTCGCAACAGCATACTGGGGCAACTATAATGCCGCAAAAGATACCTTGCTTAATGCACTTGCAAACGGCAAATATTCAGTTGACGGTCTGAACACTGCAAAGGCTCAGGTTGAGGCATTACAGTATTTCACATATACAGAAAACCAGAAGCTTATGGTAAGCGCTGCAAATCAGTCTGCAATCGACGCAGATACCGCAGCCATCAACTCAATCGTTGCAAGCCTTTCTCAGATTGCTCTTGACTCCAGCACATACGACGCAATTCTCAAAACACTTGATACACTTAATGCCGATGCATATGATGTGGCTGCAGTAAAAGCAGTTGTTGATTCAACTCCGGCAGGCACTCCTGTTGCTATTGCAGGCATTGAATATACAGGCTGGGATTTTGATAGCTTCGTTAAGGCTGTAATAGAAGCAATGAATTCAAATGCTTACGAATACACCGTAACTGTTATGGATGCAGATGAAAATGAATACTTCCTTCTTGCAGACGGCACTTATACAGATGATCCTAATGCAGCAGCAACATTCCACTATGGTGATGTTGTAACAGCAGTTAATCCGCTTGATCCTGCACAGGAATGTTCATGGACTGTTTCAATTATTGCTCAGCTGACAGCAACAGAAACAACTGCTAAATATTTGCAGACATCAACAAGTTGCCAGTTTAATGTAAGAGGCAATACAACATTTATGACTTCAGCAAACAGCGATCCTGAATCATATCATACAGTTGTATTTGTTGATGGCAGAAACAATACATTAATCAGCTCAATGGTTGTTGCTGATAACGGAACTGCAAGAATGAGAGACGCTGTTCTTCCGTCAGTTCCTTTCTACGAGGTTAAGAACTTCACAAACAGAGCAACCGGCGAAACAGTTAAAAATACCGGAACAATAAGAAATGTTAAGAGTGATATTTCCTTAACGGTAAATTATTCACCTACAGAAGAAGTAACAGGTTACACAATCATTTTGCTTGATGCAAACGGCAATGAAATTTATAATGCACCACATAAATGGAATGATAAGGTAACACTTTCTGCTAACGGTGCTGCAGGTATGGTTGATACTGCAACAGGCAAACTTATTGCATACGGTTCTGATTACAGTTTCTATGCTTGCCAGAGCATTACACTTCAGGCTGTAAATTCAACAGACGTTAAGGCTGCTGCTTCAGTTGTTGACCCTGTTATTTCAAACAGCAAAATGTATATTACAGGCTCATTTGCTTTACCTGAAGGTGTAAAGGTTAAAGGCTATGGTATTGTAATGGATACTTATGGCAACCATCCTGATTTAACACTTAAAGATGTTGATATGAACAATTATGTATTCAATTTGTCAGTATCTAAACTTACATGCGGAAATCAGTTTACTGTATACACCGGTTCTGATTCTGCTATCGGCAGACATATTACGTATAGATCATATGTAATTTATGAATTGAACGGAGCAGAAATGATTGAATATTCAGATGTTAAAGATTTAACTGTAGAATAAGAAAGGAGAGCAGAATATTATGAAATTAGCATATGAAGAACCCGTAATTGAGATTCGTAATTATTCAGTACCTCCTGTATTAACAGGTACATCTTATGAGGTTACAACCGACCCCGACCTTGAAGGCGGCGACGAGTATCCTGACATTTTTGGATAAATAAAATCAAAAGCACTCATTCGTAAGAATGGGTGCTTTTTTACGCAAAAAAGCGGTGTACCGATTGGCACACCGCTTAATTGTTATTGAATTATACTAATTTTCTGCCCATTAATACGCCGTGAACACTTGCCATCATAAGTCCCCGCGTCCAGCCGCTTGAATCGCCGAGGCAGTGCAGTCCCTCAATATTTGTGTTGAAATCCGTATCCATTTTAACTCTGTTTGAATAAAATTTCAGTTCAGGGCTGTAAAGCAGCGTTTCGGGACTTGCGAAGCCCGGTACAACATGATCCATTGCGTGAATGAAATTGATAATGTTCGTCATTGCCCTGTAAGGCATTGCTGCAGTAATGTCGCCTGCAACTGCGTCAGGTAAAGTAGGCTTTAAATTGCTCTGCGAAAGTTCTTTCTGCCATGTGCGTTTGCCCTCAAGAATATCGCCGAAACGCTGAACAAGAATATGACCGTCTCCGAGCATATTTGTAAGTTCTCCGACTTTCTGCGCATAAGCAATCGGCTGATTAAAAGGAATAGAAAAGTTGTGCGAGCAAAGAATTGCAAGGTTTGTATTCTGACTTTTTAGCTCTTTATATGAATGACCGTTGACAACTGCAAGGTCATTATCATAATTTTCCTGTGCGACAAAACCGCCGGGATTCTGGCAGAAGGTGCGAACCTTATTTTTAAACGGCTTTGGGTAGCCCACAAGCTTTGATTCGTAAAGCACCTCGTTAACTTTTTCAATAACCTCGTTGCGAACCTCAACACGAACGCCGATGTCAACCGTGCCCGGCTGATGTGCAATGCCGTGGTCTGCACAAAGTTTTTCAAGCCAGTCTGCACCTCGTCTGCCTGTTGCAACAACAGTGTGGTCGGCAAAAATTTCGTCTCTGCCGTTTTTCGTTTCGATGTTTACGCCGAGGCATTTTTCGCCGTCAAGAATAAGGTCGGTGCACTGGCAGTCGAACATAATTTCAACGCCGTGTTCGCCGAGCCATTTTTCAATCGAAAAATAAAGTTCCTGTGCTTTTTCTGTGCCGAGGTGGCGGATAGGGCAGTCAACAAGTTTAAGCCCTGCCTGAATGGCACGCTTTCTGATTTCTTTAACTTCTTCGGTGTTGCCAATGCCCTCAATGTGTGTGTCTGCACCGAATTCAAGATAAATTTTGTCTGTATAATTAATCGTTTCCTGCGCTAAATCTTCGCCGATAAGTTCGGGCAGATTGCCGCCGACTTCATATGAAAGCGAAAGCTTACCGTCTGAAAAAGCGCCTGCACCTGAAAATCCCGTTGTGATGTGGCAGTAAGGCTTGCAGTTCATACATTTGCCAGTTTTTTCTTTCGGGCATTTTCTGTTTTCAACAGATTTGCCTTTTTCAATAATAACAATACTTTTTTTACTGCCTTTTTTCAGCATTTCAAGTGCTGTGAAAATTCCCGCAGGCCCTGCGCCTACGATGGCAACATCAAATTTTTTCATAGTCTTTCTCCGTTTTTTCAACTTAATTACATTAAAAAACTGTCAAATATTCCGTTGGACTGAGGAATGTTTGGCAGCTGCGAGAGACATTCATATAAAATTTTTCCCCTTGCATTTTTCATCATATCATATAATCACCCACTTGTCAAACTCTGCCCCTTGTGATATATTAATAGCAGAAAATGTAAGGAGAAATTCTATGAAGGAATATAATGTTTTACAGTACGGTGCAGTCGGCGACGGCGTTACGAATGACTCTTTTTCCATTCAGCACGCTATTGATGACTGTGCAAAAAACGGCGGCGGAAGAGTTGTTCTGCAAAGCGGTCATACTTTTTACAGCGATTCAATCAGGCTGCGCAAAAATGTTGATTTGCATATTCAAAAAGGTGCGGTAATCAAGGCGACATCAAATATTGACGGCTATATCAGACCGAATAAGCTGATTAACGACCCTAAAACGGCGCTTATCGGCAATCCTGTTACAGGCAAACCGAGCTTTGTTTTCATTTATGCCTATGAGGCTGATTTTTGTACAATCAGCGGTGAGGGCATTATTGACGCAAACGGTCACGCTTTTGTTCAGCGCAAGGACAGATACTATGTTACGGGTGATTTTTACCCTCGCCCGACTGTAATTTATGTCGAAAAAAGCAATCACATAACCTTTAAGGATTTCACTGTCGTTGACGCTCCGTTTTGGACGCTTCACCCTGCCGGGTGTGACGATGTTTTGATAGACAGAATCAGAATTCTTAACGACCTTGATGTTGCGAACAGCGACGGCATTGACCCCGATCATTGCAGCAATGTGCGCATTCTCGGCTGCCATGTTACGTGCGCCGATGACTGTATCTGCCTTAAAACATCGAAGGGCAACAGCGAGTACGGACCGACCGAAAATGTTGTGATTGACGGCTGCACGCTTGTTTCAACATCTGCGGCAATCAAAATCGGAACCGAGGGTGTGGGCGATTTTCGCAACATTATTGTTTCAAACTGCACAATCAGCAAAAGCAACAGAGGGCTTTCCATTCAGATTCGTGACGGCGGAAATGTTGAAAATGTTACGTATTCAAATATTATGATTGAAACACGCCGTTTTTGTCCCGACTGGTGGGGTACTGCCGAGCCGATTACGATTACAACCTTTAACAGAGATGAAAATACAAAAAGCGGTCATATCAAAAACATTCGTTTTTTCAATGTTACCGCAAAGGGTGAAAACGGCGTTTTGATTCACGGAAATGCCGATAATTATATTGAAGACGTTACTTTTGAAAACTGCCGTGTTGAACTGACAAAAACGAGCAAGTGGCAGTGCGGAATGTATGATTTGCGTCCGTGCCTTGACTGGGGTGTTGAAAAGTACGATAATTCGGCGTTTTTTATCCGCTTCGCAAAAGATGTTACAATTATGAAAACAAAAACCCTGTGGGGCAATATTTGTGATAATTATAAGCATGCAGTTGATGCCGAAAATGTTGAAAATCTTGAGCTTGTGCGCTTTGACGGCAGGGCAGTTAATCCCACTGTTGATGATTTCAAGTTTAATATTGTTAAGCAAGTGAGATAAACCCGAACAAGCCTAAATTGGTGAAATGATTTCATTATGAAATATTACTTATTTAAAAATCAAAAATTAAACTTTGGCAATCGTATGGCATTGCTTGCGGTTATGCTGCTTCTGGTGTGTGTTGATATAGTTCTGTTGATTTTAGGCTTAAAGAACCCCGCTCTGTTTGTTTTCTTGGGAATGGTTATTTTGTTTACTATCGGAATAATTACTGAATTTTTCAGAAAAAATGATCATGGGGTTTTTCTTGCAGAAAATCATCTGGAATTTGATGAACCATATTCTAATCATTTTAAAACTTTTAGCCGTATTCCGTATATTGATATATATGATTCTGTAATTCCTTATGATATGATTAAATGCGTTGAAACAACAACCGAAAACAGAAATTGCAGATGGATTGGCGGTAAAAGGAAGAAAGGTCAGGAATATATTATTCTTATTGTTTTGACAGACAGAAGGTTTGATGTTACTGTGGAATATGGCTTTATTGTTGAAAATCAGAATGAATTTATTAATGATTTAAAACAAAGAATTGATTTGACTGAATAAATTGTAGGGGAGGAAGATTCCCCCGTAGTACGGGGGAAATGTCACGCAGTGACAAAGGGGGACGGCTGTATACCAGTCTGTGCCCTCCCGTAATGAAATCCACCCGTAAACGGCATTCATAGGG
>CABUAS010000003.1 GCA_902489595.1 uncultured Oscillospiraceae bacterium
TTTGGCGTTTTTTGCCTTTTACTCGGGGGCAGTACCTATGTACGGCACCCACTCGCAAAATGCAAAATTCTGTTCCATTTCTCGAAGTCTGCCGGCGTGTAGAAATTTATTATTTGGACTTTTTCTACACGCTGAGGTAAGGGTGTCAACACCCTTACTTTTTAATTTACCTGTTTTTTTATTTCGCTTAAAACTTTTTTCTCAATTCTTGAAACATAACTTCTGCTTATGTTCAGCCTTTGCGCAACTTCACGCTGCGTCAAAGGCTTTTTGTTGTCAAGCCCGTAGCGCAGAATTATGATTTCTTTTTCTCGTTCGTCGTCCATATTTTTTATGTATTTCGCAACTTTTTCCCATTTCACTTTTGTTTCAAGATCTTCCGCCAAATCAGTGCTGTCACTTATCGTGTCTTGTATCGTCAGCGGATTGCCGTCTTTGTCAATCTCAATCGAATCCCCTAAATACACATCCGTCGCATTCTTCCTGATATTCCGAAAATGCATAAGAATTTCATTTTCAATGCATCTGCTGGCATATGTAGCAAGGCGGATGTTTTTGTCAGGGTTAAAACTGTCTATGCCTTTAATCAGACCGATTGTGCCGATTGAAATTAAATCGTCAGTGTCGTTCGTTTTTGAATAATACTTTTTTACAATGTGGCTGACAAGCCGTAAATTTCTTTCAATAAGCAATGCTCTTGCATCGGCGCTGCCTTCTTTCATTCTTGCAAGCGCCTCTGCCTCTTCTTTTGGTTTTAATGGCTTTGGAAAACTTGATGTGTTACTGATGTGCAGTATAAAATATAAAAAATTTGCACTCAGAAAAGAAATTAATGCAGAAAACATTTTCATCACCTAAAAAATTTTATTCGCTGCCTGAGCTTTTTATGTTCTGCATTTTGACTTTTTGGCTGATTTGATTTATTATATATTTAAAAATTGGAGATGAAAACTGTATGCGCTCTTCAATGCCAATTTCTGCTGACTGGAGCGACGGTATGAATGACTTTTTTAAATCCGATACCCCTAATCCTCATTTGCATATTCACTTGCGCCCAAGGTACAAAAAACAGATTTATATTAACGGCAAACAGTTTTATGATGATGATTTTGCGCATCATTATGATAATAAAAAATCGTCATCATTCGGTCAAAAAGAATTTGAAACTATTTATTTAAAATTAAAAAGTGCATTGTAGATTGAAGATTAAATCTTATTGCAATTATGCGTGCATTGTGGTATATATGAATTAAGATAGAGGGATTAATTATGAGCCGTATTTTAAAAATTATAGCAGCAGTTCTGGCAGTGTTTATTTTTTCTTCATCAGGTGAAATTGCACCGTATGCGCCGCTTGATAAAGATAATCTTAAATTGAATTTTACGGTTATTTCAGACGGTCATATAGAGGGTAATAATTCCCAAAGGCATAAGAATTACGGCGAGGCGTTTTGCGATATGGCAAGTGCCGAAGAAATAAGCAAAGCGCTTGTTATGGTAGGGGACAACACTATGAACGGTCAGGGCATAGAAGAGGCTATGCTTTACGGCTTAATGAATAAATATAATAAGATTGAAAATGTGCTTATGGCTGTCGGCAATCACGAGGTTTGCAGAGATGATACCGATTTTGAAAAACTTGAAAAGCGTTTTATAAAATATAACAATGCTTTTCTTGACCATAAAATTGATAAACTTTATCACAGTCAGGTGATTGACGGTTACCATTTTATAATTCTTGCTACAGACCGTAATTCAGGCGTCGAACAGTATATTTCAGACGAGCAGTTTGAGTGGCTTGACAATGAACTGAAAACGGCGGCAGACAGTGGTAATCCTGTTTTTATTTTCAATCACTGGCCGATGAACGACACCTTTTCGGAGGTTTGGCCGGAGGGTCACGTAGGTGAGCAGAGTGAACGCCTTTATCAGGTTTTGACAAAATATGACAGCAGAATTTTTCTTTTTACGGGTCATCTTCATATGGGCATTTTTGAAAATGATTACGGCATTAAGGAAGACGGCAAAATTACATATATCAACGTGCCTTCGTTTGGCTCTGAAAATGACGACGGCGATGCAGATGTTCAGGACACGGGAATGGGTTTGCAGGTTGAAGTTTATGACACACAGTTAGTTGTAAGAATACGCAATTTCGTAACCCATCAATGGACCGATTATGAATATCATTTTGATATTTAAACGGCAAATTGATTGAATTTTAAAATGTTTTAAAGGCTGAGGATAAAGATGATTGAGATTAAAGACGGTGACATAATTTTATTTTTGGGTGACAGTATAACGGATATAAAATTTAACAGACAGTTTTCATATAAAATTCACGGCGCAAATATTTATGCTCTTCAAACTGCGAAGAGCCTTAAAAAGAAACATAAAAAATTAAAATTTTTTTATAAAGGTATTGCGTCAGACAGAACGTATCTTGTTTATGACAGACTGACTAAAGACTGCATAAATCTGAAACCCGATGTTATCGTTATGCTGATTGGTGTAAACGATGCGTGGGAGCATTATGTGCCCGAGCAGTATCCGCCTCTTGTAAGACCTATGAAACCGCATATGCGCGAAATATACAGGCGGCTGAAAGCAGAACTTCCGAATACACGATTGCTTGTTCTTTTGCCGTTTCTGATTGACACAATGCCTGAAAAAGCACCGTTTCATAAAATTCTTGATGAATACAGGCAGGTGCTTGCAGATATGGCGCAGGATAACGGCGCCGAAATAATAGATTTACAGGCAGTGTTTTATGATGCACAGCAGAAAATTTCTCCTGTAAAACTCGCTATTGACGGTGTGCACCCTACAAATCTGGGGCATAAGATTATTGCAGATGAAATTTTGAAAGTGTTAAAATAGGTGAACAGTATGACACCCCGTGATTTTATAGATTACTGCCTTGCAAAAACAGGCGCATATGATTAGGCAAGAGAAATTAAAGAAGCAAAAAATAATTTGATAAAATTTTAACATTTCACTTTACAAATTGAAATTAATATTGTATATTATTGGCGGATAGTATTCTGATGAAACCGTACCGTGCTTAATATTTTATTCATACCGAGTTTTTTTGAAACCTGCAGCGTTTGTGCGTGGGATTTTGAGTTGATGGGAGTGGTATGATGAATTATGGAAATCTGTCAATCGGGTTTATCGGTGCGGGCAGGGTCTCAGTGACTCTTGGCCGCTGTTTTTATGAGAAAAAACTGCCTGTTTCGGGTTATTTCAGCAAAACTTATGAGCATGCGGCAGAGGCAGGCAATTTTACACACAGCCGTGCTTTTGGCACTGCCGAAGAGCTTGCAGGCAATAGTGATATTATTTTTATAACCGTTCCCGACGGTGAGATATATAATATATATAAAGACCTGAAAAAATGTGATATTCGGAATAAAATATTATGCCACTGCAGCGGCGCAATGTCCGCAAAGGTTTTTGAAGATATTGAGAGCACGGGCGCTTACGGTTTTTCCGTGCATCCTGCATATGCTTTCGGTGATAAATGGAATTCCTATAAGGCGCTCGGCAGTGCTTTCTTTACTGTTGAGGGCAATAGTGAGAAAATGCCTGTGATAACGGGAATTCTTGATATTCTCGGCAATCCGTATCAGGTGATTACGGCAGAGAATAAGTATAAATATCACGCCTCGCTGACTATGGCAAGCAACTGCGTTGCCGCACTTTATAGCATTGCCGAAAATCTGCTCGGTGACTGCGACTTTTCGGCTGAAACGGCTCAAAGCGTGCTTAATCCGCTTTTTCTGAATAATGCAAAGAACATTTGCCGGATTGGCTGCAAAAATGCTCTGACGGGCGCTGTAGACCGAAATGATATAATCACCGTGCATGAGCATTTATCTGTTCTTGATGATGATACGCTGGCGGTTTACCGTCTTTTGTCGGGGGAACTGATAAAGATTGCAAAGCAGAAATATCCCGACCGGGATTACAGCGATTTGGAAAATTTACTTGGGAGTTAACATATGAAAAATACAGTTTTAACATTTGCAAAGGCAAAAAAGGAAAATACAAAAATTTCTATGCTTACGGCATATGATTATTCAACGGCAAAGCTGATAAATGACGCAGGCATAAATTCAATTCTTGTGGGCGATTCGCTCGGTAATGTTGTGCTCGGATATGAGGACACTGTTTCCGTAACTATGGAAGATATGATTCATCATACCGCCGCAGTTTCAAGGGGTGCAAAAGACGCTCTTGTTGTTGCCGATATGCCGTTTATGTCTTATCAGACGTCTGTTTACGATGCAGTTGTAAACGCAGGCAGATTGATGAAAGAGGGCAGGGCAAACGCTGTTAAGCTTGAGGGCGGCAAAGAAGTTTGCCCGCAGATTAAAGCCATTGTGGATGCAGGAATCCCCGTTTGCGCTCATATCGGTTTAACGCCGCAGTCCGTCAATGCTTTCGGCGGTCACAGAGTTCAGGGCAAAACACAGGAAGCCGCACAGAAACTGATTGATGATGCCCTTGCTGTTCAGCAGGCAGGCGCATTTGCAGTTGTTATCGAGGCTGTGCCCGAAAAACTTGCAACGCTTATTACCGAAAAGCTGGATATTGTTACAATCGGTATCGGTGCAGGAAACGGCTGTGACGGTCAGGTGCTTGTTTATCAGGATATGCTCGGAATGTTTTCCGATTTTACGCCTAAATTTGTTAAGCGCTATGCAAATATCGGCGAAATGATGACAGAGGCTTTCAAAAAGTATGATGAAGAGGTTAAAAGCACTTCATTCCCGTCAGCCGAGCATACATACAAAATAGATGATGAAGTAATTGAAAAGTTGTATTGATAGCTTTGCAGAGGAGTGTTTATTCGCTCTCTAATAAATAAATTTGTAGGGTGCGGCGTCATCGACGCACCGTATTTAAAAATATATAAACAGGTGAAAATATGATTAAAATAGTACACACAATCGAAGAAGTAAGAACACAGGTAAAAGAGTGGAGAAAAAACGGTGAATCAGTTGGTTTGGTTCCGACTATGGGCTATCTTCACGAGGGACATCAGAGTCTTATAAAAAAATCGGTTGAGCAGAACGACAAAACGGTTGTAAGCGTTTTCGTAAACCCGATGCAGTTCGCTCCTACCGAAGATTTGGAAAGCTACCCGAGGGATTTGAATGCAGATGCAAAGCTTTGCACAGAAACAGGCGCAGACCTTATTTTTAACCCTGAGCCTGAGGAAATGTATAAAAACGGTTTCTGCTCATTTGTTGATATGATAGGTCCTACCGCCGAGCTTTGCGGAAAAAGCAGACCCATTCATTTCAGAGGCGTATGTACTGTTGTAGGCAAGCTTTTCAACATCGTTCAGCCTGACAGGGCATATTTCGGTCAAAAGGATGCTCAGCAGTTAGCCGTTATCAAAAGAATGGTTCTTGACCTGAATGTGCCGATTGAAATTATCGGCTGCCCGATTATCCGTGAGGCTGACGGGCTTGCAAAAAGTTCAAGAAATACGTATCTGAATGATGAAGAACGCAAAGCGGCGCTTATTCTCAGCAAAACTATCTTTATGGGCAAAAAGCTTGTTGAAGACGGTCTGACAGATGCAAAAGAACTTGTCCGCCTGATGAAAGAAAATATTGAAACAGAGCCTCTCGCAAAGATTGATTATGTTGAAGCAGTTGACTTTAACGATATTTCAATCAAGGATGAAATTTCGGATAATACGCTTGTTGCAATGGCTGTTTATATCGGCAAAACAAGGCTTATAGATAATTTTATTGTGGAGAAAATTTAGTTCTATGTTAGTTAATATGCTTAAAGGTAAAATTCACCGTGCCAAGGTTGTGCAGGCTGAGCTTGATTATGTCGGCAGTATTACTGTTGATGAGGATTTGCTTGAGGCTGTGGGAATTTATGAATACGAAAAGGTGCAGATTGTTGATATCAATAACGGCAGCCGTTTTGAAACCTACACTATTGCAGGCGAGCGTGGAAGCGGCTTAATCTGCCTGAATGGCGCCGCCGCACGTCAGGTGCAGACGGGCGATAAAATTATCATTATGGCGTATGCCGTTATGGACGAAAAGGAAATCAAAGCAAATCCGCCTAAGGTTGTTTTTGTTGATGATGATAACAAAATTGTCCGCACCACAAGATACGAAAAGCACGGCTTGTTGCAGGATATGTAGGTGAATATTATGTTAAACGGAAAAACTGTGGTTCTGGGTGTTACGGGCAGCATTGCCGCTTATAAAATGGCAAATGTTGCAAGTGCTCTTGTTAAAGAGGGGGCTGACGTTCACGTTGTAATGACAAAGAATGCCACTAATTTTATCAACCCAATAACCTTTGAAACACTTACAAATAACAAATGCCTTGTTGATACTTTTGACAGGAATTTTCAGTTTCACGTAGCGCATGTGTCTTTGTCTCAAAAGGCAGATGTGTTTATGATTGCGCCTGCATCTGCAAACATTATCGGCAAGCTTGCAAACGGTATTGCCGATGATATGCTCAGCACAATGGCGCTTGCGGCAGGCTGTAAAATTATTGTTGCGCCTGCAATGAATACGCATATGTTTGAAAATAGAATTGTGCAGGATAACTTAGATAAACTGAAAAAATTCGGCTTTGAGGTTATAGAGCCTGCGGCAGGCAGACTCGCTTGCGGTGACGTCGGTGCAGGAAAATTGCCGGGTGAGGATATTCTGCTTGATTATATCCGCCGTGAAATTGAATTTCAAAAAGATATGGCAGGTCTTAAAGTGCTCGTTACGGCAGGACCTACTGTTGAAAAAATTGATCCCGTTCGTTATATTACAAATCATTCAAGCGGGAAAATGGGTTATGCAGTGGCTGAAATTGCCTCAAAAAGAGGTGCAGATGTTACGCTGATTTCAGGTCCTGTTCATATTGAACCGCCTGCATTTGTGAAAATTGTCAACATTCAGTCTGCCGAGGATATGTATAACGCAGTTTTGGATAATCTTGCCGACTGTGACATTCTTGTTAAAGCCGCTGCGGTGGCAGACTATACCGTGCCCGATGTAAGCAATGAAAAAATCAAGAAAAAAGATGACGATTTAAGCCTTAAGCTTGCAAGAACTAAAGATATTTTGAAAGCAGTCGGAGAGCGTAAAACAGACAGGCAGATTGTCTGCGGATTTTCTATGGAAACAAGCAATCTGATTGAAAATTCAAAGAAAAAGCTTGTGTCTAAAAATTGTGATATGATCGTTGCAAACAATCTGAAAGACGACGGCGCAGGCTTTGGCGTGGATACAAATAAGGTTACAATTATAACCGAAAATAATGCTGACAGTCTTGACGTTATGACAAAAAAAGAAACAGCCGAAAAGATACTTGATGCGGCTTTATCACTTCTGAAAAGTAAGAGGAAATGCGATGATTCTTGTAATTGATGTCGGCAATACAAGCACGGAATTGGCTTTGTTGAACGAAGAAAACGGTTATGCTTTAAGAACATATCGTTATTCTTCAAAGACAGAAAAAACGGTTGAATATCACAAAAATAATATTGCTTTATTTACGGAAAATCAGGTCATGTCGGGCATTGTTATATCATCTGTTGTGCCTGAAATAAGCACTTTTCTTGAAACTGCGTGCCGTGATTTGTTTGATGAAAATCTGCTTTTTGTAAGTTCTGAAATCAAAACAGGTCTGAATATTAAATATGATAATCCGCAGAAGCTCGGCGCAGATTTGATTGCCGTGGCTGTCGGCGCAGTCTGTGAATACGGTGCACCGGCAATAGTTGTCGATGTCGGCACGGCAACAACTTTTTCTGTTATCGGTGCCGAAAAAGAGTATCTCGGCGGTCTTATTGCTCCCGGTCCCGTAACTTCAATGAAGGCGCTTGCATCTATGACGGCTCAGTTGCCTGTCACACGTCTTGAAGTTACTGATAAAGTAATCGGCACAAACACTGCCGATTGTATTAATATCGGCACTGTAACTGCTCATGCCGCTATGATAGACGGTATGATTGACAGAACAGTGCAGTCACTTCACCTGCCGTCGGTAAATGTTATTGCAACAGGCGGCTTTTCAAAAGATTTAGTTCCGCTCTGCACGCATAAAGTGCATTATGACAAAAACCTCATTTTTACGGGTCTTTATCATATTTACAAAATGAATTCTTAACCACGGGCGGATAGTATCCGCCCGTTTTTTCTTGTATTGAGATACTTAGTATGTTAAAATTAATTTATAAGGCTTCGGAAATATCTGCTTTTCTCATTGGATTTACAGATGTTGTATTCAACTGCTGGTTGAATTGATTAAACCAATAGTTGTAAAGCAAAAAATCAACTGTAAGTTGCTTTTATCAACCGAATTTCTGTGTTAAATTGGTGTTGAAAACACTGCAGTTGTTTCATAAATGATTTGTTGAAGAAAGGAAATTTGTTATGACATTTGGTTCTAAGTTGAATTTAATGAGAAAAAAGGCAGGCTTAACGCAGGAAGAAATTGCAGGTGAACTTGGCATTTCGCCGCAGGCGGTTTCAAAATGGGAGAATGATTTATCATGCCCTGATATTATGCTTTTGCCACGTATAGCACAGATATATAATATATCTGTTGATGAACTTTTAAATCAGGATTATTCTGAGGTTTCATCTGTAACTGTTAATTCCGAATTTTTTGAAAAAAACAGTGGTGCACAGGAACATCAGGATAATGAAATTCCAAAACGGCCTGAAAAATTGTTTGCAGATAAAGCAGGCAGTGATAAAAGAAAAATGTTTCTGAAGGTGAATGTTGTTTCAAGGCAGGGGGATATAGTTAATGTAAAACTGCCGCTGTCTTTGCTCAAGGCTGTAAAAGGGTTGCTCGGAAGCATTAAACTTAATAAATCAATGACAGGCGGAATTGATCTCAGCGAAATTGATTTTGATATGATATTTGAACTGGTTGAGCAGGGTGCCGTTGGTGAAATTGTTAATGTTGTTTCCCAGAACGGTGATGTAATAGACGTGCTTGCAGAGTGTGAATAGCGTGAAAATAATATTTTTATATAACAGTTTTAAGCTAAAAATTTATTTGCCGTATTTTTTACTCGTAAATATATTTACTGCATTTATGATATTTAGTTTTCTTAAAAGAATAGGCGTTTATATCAGATTAAGAAATATCTGTTCTTTTATTAGATTGCTGAAAAAAGAAATAAAATATAATAAGAATTTAAGTATTGTTCACGTGAAAACAGCAGGCAACGTAGAAATAACGGTTAAATTATAATTTGCATGGAGGGTTTTGTGCCCTCCTTTTTTCTTGCAATAAAATGTTGCTTATGTTACTATGAAAACGGGTGATGGTTATGGATTATGTTATACGTGAAATGAATGCAGATGATTTTGACGGTTTAAGTCAGCTTTATACACATCTGCACAGCAATAAGCCGATTGAAAAGAATGATAAGAATTTAAGCTTGTTCAATGCAATTCTTGCAGATAAAAATCATCATATTATTGTCGCAGAGACTGACGGTAAAATTGTGTCATCGTGTATTTGCATTATTATTCCTAACCTGACTCATAATCAGCAGCCGTATGCATTGATTGAAAATGTTGTTACTGATAAGAATTACAGAAAAAATGGTTTTGCCTCAGCATGTCTTTCTTATGCAAAGCAGATTGCAGTTGATAATCATTGTTATAAAATGATGCTGCTGACGGGTTCAAAAAAGCGCAGTACACATAAGTTTTACAGAAAAAATGGCTATAACAGTTTTGAAAAAACAGGTTATATTCAACGACTGTAATTTCGTAGGGGAGAGTGTTTGCGTTTTTCTCGCAATGATTTTTTGTGTATGTTACGATGAAAAAGGTGATGAAAATGGAAATTAATGTAAAACAGGCAGTTGTTAATGATTATAAAGAAATAACAGAAATCTGCATTCATGATTTGGGTTATAATTGCAGTGCCGAATTGGTTAAAGCAAGACTTGAAAATCTTGATAATGAGCGTGAAAAGGTTTTTGTTGCCTGTGCCGACGGTAAAATCGCAGGCTTTATTCACGCTGAAAAATATGATGCTTTGTATTTTGAAACAGTAGTTAATCTTCTCGGTCTTGCCGTGGCGCAGGAATACAGAAAAAACGGTATAGGCAGAATGCTTCTGAATGAATGTGAAAATTGGGCAAAAAGCATAGGCGCAAAATATATTCGTGCCAATTCGGGCAGTGCACGCAGTGATGCACATATTTTTTACCGAAATGCCGGATATAATAATGAGAAAATGCAAATCAGATTTCTTAAAGAACTACCGTAGGGCGGGGGGCCCTCACCCCGCCGTAATGTATGGGAAAGCCTTTATGATCTCCTGTGTTTTATAATTAAGGGCAATTCGTGAATTGCCCCTACAAAATTGTAAAAATGTTATCGTAGGGGCGGATAGTATCCGCACGTTTTTTCTTGCAATAAAACAGTGCTTATGTTAATATAAATTTGGTGATAAAATGAGAATTTATAATAAACTTGTAAGGGATAATATTCCCGAAATTATCAGAAATAGCGGTGAAACAGCACATATTTCATTTCTTGATGATGCATCATATTTAAAAGAATTAAGGAAAAAACTGCTTGAGGAAACAAACGAGTTTCTTGAAAGTGAAGAAATTGTTGAACTTGCAGACATTCTTGAGGTAATTGAGGCACTTGCCAAAGCAAAGGGCAGCAGTCTTGATGAAATTATGAATTTAAAAATAAATAAATCAATTAAAAACGGTGCTTTTGATAAGAGATTGTTTTTAGAATATGTTGAATGATTTTTTGACATCTGTTGCCTTTTGTAAAACATATTGTTGAATTTCTGAACGAATATCATAAATTGTTTTACGGCCTGATGATTTGCCGCTTGTAGTTGATGAATTTTTAACACAGTATATTCCGCCCGAAAGCGAGCTTCAGATGAAGGCTGCCGTGTTCAATAAAGGCTGAAAATCAACACTTTGCGTAGTTGAAAATCATATGTGTATAGACGGCGGCGACCTCAAATATTTTATGACAGGCGCAGTTAAATATAAACCGTATGTTTTGCTTTCCGCCACTTCAATGCGTAACGAGGTAACTCTTTGTGTGTTCGGGGTAATGATGAAGATAAAAAAATAGTGAACAGGTTTTTTGACCTTATGGAAAAAATCTTGGCACTATGATAGAAAATGAATAAATTATAAAAAATTCCCTGAAACACTTTCTTCAGGGAATTTTTTCATTTAAACTATTTACATAATCTTTAATTTATATTATTATATATAAAAGACAAATTTCATCGGAGGTTCCAATATGGCTCAGTATAAACGAATACTGCTGAAATTAAGCGGTGAGGTGCTTGCAGGTGCAAAGGGAACGGGTATTGATAACGAAACTGTTGTTAATATCTGTAAATCTGTTAAAAAAGTTTCTGATTTAGGCGTTGAGGTTGCAATCGTTGTAGGCGGCGGTAATTTCTGGCGCGGCAGAACAAGCGAGGGTATGGACAGAACAAGGGCAGACCATATCGGCATGCTTGCAACTGCCATGAATTCACTTGCACTTTGCGATGCTCTTGAGCAGCTTGGCGCTGATGTAAGAGTGCAGACTGCTATTGAAATGAGGCAGATTGCAGAGCCTTATATCAGAAACAGAGCAACACGCCACCTTGAAAAAGGCAGAATTGTTATTTTCGGCTGCGGCACAGGTTCGCCATTCTTTTCAACAGATACTGCCGCTGCTTTGCGCAGTGTTGAAATTAATGCAGACGCTTTGCTTAAAGCCACTAATGTTGACGGTGTTTATGATAAAGACCCGAATAAGCATGATGATGCAGTTAAGTTTGACACAGTGTCATTTAAAGAGGTAATCAGCAGAGATTTGAAGGTTATGGACTCAACAGCATTTTCACTCTGCAAGGATAATGATATGCCGATTGTTGTTTTCAATCTTGAAGAAGACCCTGAAAATGTTGTCAGAGCAGTTATGGGCGAAGCAATCGGAACAGTAGTAAAAAATATTTAATTAAATTTTTGGGGGATCAAAAATGGACGCAGTATTTACTAAAGCAAAAGAAAAAATGGAAAAGTGCCTTGACGCTTTAAACAGAGATTACAAGGCAGTTCGTGCAGGCAGAGCAAACCCTGCAATTCTTGACAGAGTAACGGTTGATTATTACGGAACACCTACTCCGATTAATCAGATGGCGGCAATCAGTGTGCCTGAACCGAGAATGCTTATGATTCAGCCTTGGGACGCAAGCACACTCAGAGATATTGAAAAAGCAATCAACACTGCTGAAATCGGTATTAACCCGAGCAATGACGGCAAGGTTATCCGCCTTGCATTTCCTGCTTTAACCGAGGAACGCCGTAAGGAGCTTGTCAAGGATATTTCAAAGCGCGGTGAAGAGGCAAAGGTTGCAGTGCGCAATGTTCGCCGTGACGCTATGGACGATATTAAAAAACTCAAAAAGAGCAATGAAATTACTGAAGATGAGCAGAAAGACGGCGAAAAGAAGCTTCAGGATATTACAGACAGTTACATTAAGCAGGTAGAAGAAATGGTTAAGAAAAAGGAAGACGAGGTTCTCTCCATTTAATTTTAACTTTTCTGGCGGACGGCATATTCAATGAAATCGGGGTAACGGGCGGATGATTTCTGCCCCTGCGATTTATTGAAACTGCCTCCGCCGTTCTGTCATTTTAAACCGTGTTCGTATTTGTTTAAAGGAGTACAAAAAATGGCTTTGTTCAGCAAAAAAGAAGAAATCGATTATAATTATTCCGTGCTTCCGAAGCACCTTGGCATTATTATGGACGGTAACGGCAGATGGGCGAAAAAGCGCGGTATGCCGAGAACGATGGGCCATAAAGCAGGTGCAGACGTTTTCAAAAAGATTTCCAAAGAATGCGGAGAAATCGGAATTGAAGAAGTAACCTTTTATGCCTTTTCAACCGAAAACTGGAAACGCCCCAAAGAAGAGGTTGACACGCTTATGAGGCTTTTTAAGGATTATCTGCTTGAGGCTAAGGCAGACCTTGAGGCAAGCGGCAATCTTCGTATCCGCTTTGTGGGTGAAAGAGAGGGCATCAGCGAGGAGCTTCTGGCACTTATGGACGAGGCTGTTGAAACTACAAGCGCAAGAACAGGCACTATGATAAATGTTGCCGTGAATTACGGCGGACGGCAGGAGATTGTTTCAGCAGTCAACAAACTGATTGTGCAAGGTAAAAAAGAAATCTGTGAAGACGATATAAGCAGTCTGATGTATACAAATTCCGAGTGTGATCTGATTATAAGACCGAGCGGCGAGCAAAGGCTTTCAAACTTCCTTTTGTGGCAGGCGGCTTACAGTGAATTCTGGTACAGTGATGTGCTCTGGCCTGATTTCAGCGAAAAGGATTTGCACAGTGCGCTTGCCGATTTTGAAAAGCGTAATAGAAGATTTGGGGGATAACTATGAAACAAAGAGTTATTACGGCAGTAGTTTTACTTTTAATTCTTGCCCTTGTTGTGTGGCAGATTAATACACCGCTATTTATTGCGGTTATAGCATTTCTTTCAGCCGTAGCGGCAAATGAAATTATGAGGTGCGCCAAGGTTGAAAATAAATTTATTTTAATTGTGGGCACGGCTTTTGCGGCAGTTGTTCCTTTCTTTGCAAGCAGTAAGGTTCTTCTTCCGCTTGTGAGCGAGAAAATCTGGGGCAGGGTTATTGATTATGTTCCGCCGTCAGCGGCAATTATTCTGCTTGTGCTCTCATTCCTTTTGGCAATGCTCAAGGGCTATGCCTATACGAAGTTTGAAGATGTGGCAGTGTCCGTTTTTGCAAGCGTGCTTGTGCCTTATGGTTTTTCGGTTCTGCCGAGGCTTCGTGATATGTTTGATATTAATGAGCAGTTCGGTATTTACCTTATTTTCTTCGCTCTTATCTGTGCACTCGGTACGGACAGCGGCGCTCAGCTCGGCGGTATGGCGTTCGGCAAGCACAAAATGAGCCCGAATATCAGCCCGAAAAAGACTGTTGAGGGCGCATTCTGCGGAATTGCATTTTCTGTTTTGCTTAATGCGGTTGCAATTCTGCTTTATAATCATTTTGCAAAAGCGGCGCTCGGCAGTTATGAAATAACAATACTTCTTGTTGCAAGCCTGCCGATTTCATTTATGGGTATGATGGGCGATTTAAGCGCTTCTGTTCTTAAAAGGAACTTCGGCGTAAAGGATTTCGGCAAAATCTTCCCCGGTCACGGCGGCGTTATGGACAGATTTGATTCATCACTTTTCACACTGCCGCTTACATATGTTATTGCATTAATCGCATTTTGCTGATAAGGAGAAAATATGAAAAACATTTCTATTCTTGGCTCAACGGGCTCTATCGGTACGCAGTCGCTTGATGTTTGCAGAATGCACGGTTACAGTGTTAAATGCCTTACTGCCAACACAAGAGTTGATATAATCGAACAGCAGGTAAGGGAATTCAAACCCGAGCTTGTTTGTATGATGAATGAAAGATCAGCCGGCGAACTTAAAACTAAAATTGCCGATACAGATACTAAGGTTGTCTGCGGTATGAGCGGCCTTATTGAATGTGCAACATACGGCGGTGCAGATACCGTGCTGAATTCCGTTGTCGGTATGATTGGTCTTCAGCCGACGCTTGAGGCTATCAAAGCCAAAAAGACTATTGCACTTGCTAACAAGGAAACGCTTGTGGCAGGCGGTCATCTTGTAACAAATCTTGCAAAAGAATACGGCGTTTCAATTTTGCCGGTAGACAGTGAGCATTCCGCAATCTTTCAGGCAATGCAGGGCAGTCCGAGAAAAGAGGCAATTAAAAAGATTATCTTAACTGCATCGGGCGGACCGTTCTTCGGCAAGACACTGAAAGAGCTTGAAAACGTTACCGCAGCAGATGCTCTGAAGCACCCTAACTGGGATATGGGCGCAAAAATCACCATTGACTCTGCTACAATGATGAACAAGGGTCTTGAATTTATTGAGGCAAAATGGCTTTTTGATATGCCGAATGATGATATTGAAATCGTTGTTCACCGTGAATCGGTTGTTCATTCCGCAATCGTTTATCAGGATAATTCAATGATTGCTCAACTCGGCGTGCCTGATATGCGAATTCCGATTCAGTATGCTTTAACCTATCCCGAAAGAGAGCCGAGCCCTGTTGCTTCGCTTTCTCTTGCAGATTACGGCAGACTGACGTTTTTTGAACCCGATTATGAAACATTCAAATGCATAAACGTCTGCAAAAATGCCATTGAAATGGGTGGACTTCACCCTGCTGCCGCAAACGGTGCAAACGAAGAAAGCGTAAAACTTTTTCTCGGCGGTGAAATTAAATTTACCGATATTGCATATCTTAATGAGGAAGCAATGTTAAAAGCAGACGATAAAAAAGACTTTACACTTGCCGATGTTCTTGAAACAGACAGACTTGCACGTGGGTATGTAAGACAAACAGTTAAAGGCAAGTGATTATGAATTATTAGGGGCGGATTCGGTGATATTTACCACGATATGGAATAAACTATTTCCCATACTTATAGCAATTTTATTTTTTGAAATTATTATTGTTATTCACGAGGGCGGTCATTTTTTTGCCGCAAAACTGATGAAAATCAAAGTAAATGAATTTGCAGTCGGAATGGGTCCTAAAATCTTTTCTTTCACAAAAGGCGAAACGAAGTATTCGCTCCGCTCTATACCGTTCGGCGGTTACTGCGCTATGGAGGGTGAAAGCGAAGATTCCGATGAAGACGGTTCATTTTCAAAAAAAAGCGTCGGTGCAAGAATGCTTGTGTGTGCAGCAGGCGCAGTTATGAATTTAATACTTGGCTTTATCATTATTTTCTGTCTTATATGCAGTCAGGATTTAATCGGCACACCGACCGTTGCCAAATTTGAGGATAACGCTCCGAGTTCACAGTGCGGACTGCAGGCAGGCGATGAAATCAGAAGTATAGACGGTATGCGTATTTTTACTTCAACCGATGTGCAGACGGGTCTTTCACGTTCAAGAGACGGCAAGGTACAGATGACTGTTTTAAGAGACGGCGAGCCTGTTACGCTTGATATTCAGTTTGATATGGACGATTATGAGGGTACGCCGATAATTCATATGGATTTCTGGCTGCTCGGTGTTGATAAAACGCCTGCCCGTGTGATTTCAAATGCCGGCAAGGTCTTTGTTTCGTATACAAGAATGGTATTCCTGTCCGTTCACGATTTAATCAGCGGCGTGTATAAAGTGTCCGATTTGAGCGGACCTGTGGGAGCAGTCAGCGCCGTGTCGGATGCTGTTAAAACGAACGGCTCGTCGGCATTTCGTATGATGGCACTGCTTACCATTAATATAGGTCTTTTCAATCTGTTCCCGATTCCTGCGCTTGACGGCTGGCGGCTGTTTTTGCTGATAGGCGAGGGCATTACCCAAAAAAAGCTTCCGCCGAAATGGGAATATGCCATAAACGGTATCGGTCTTGCACTGCTGCTTGCTTTAATGGCGTTTGTAACCTTCTCGGATATAACAAAATTATTTTAATGTTTTAAATAATCTAATTAAGTGGTGAAAAATATGATTAAAAGAAGAGAAACGAAAAAAATCAAACTCGGCAATACCTTTATCGGCGGCGACGCTCCGATTTTAGTGCAGTCTATGCTCAACATTCCTGCATCAAATATTGAAGGCTCGGTTGAGCAGGCTAAGGAGCTTGCGGCGGCAGGCTGTCAGGTTATCCGCTTTGCAATTCCGAATGAAGATGCGCTCGACTTGATTGAGCCTATTAAAAATGCAGTTAATGTTCCGCTTGTTGCAGATATTCATTTTGATTACAGACTTGCGCTCGGCGCAGCAGAAAGAGGCATTGATAAAATCAGAATCAACCCCGGCAATATCGGCGATGAATCACGTGTTAAAGCTGTTGCCGATATGTGCAGGCAAAAAGGACTGCCTATCAGAATAGGTGTAAACAGCGGCAGTCTTGAAAAAGAAATTCTTGCAAAATACGGTGCGCCGACTCCCGAGGCTATGGTTGAGTCTGCACTTTACCACGCATCTCTTCTGGAAAAATTTGATTTTGATGATATCGTAATTTCAATTAAATCATCTGATGTTAATACAATGATAAATGCTTATGAACTTGCATCCGAAAAATGCAGTTATCCGCTTCACCTCGGTGTAACAGAGGCAGGAACGGAGCGTATGGGAATTATTAAATCCTCTGTCGGCATCGGCTCTCTTTTAACAAGAGGTATCGGCGATACAATCCGTGTAAGCCTGTCGGATAAGCCTGTTAAAGAGGTGTTTGCAGGCTTTGATATTTTAAAGGCAGTCGGTCTTAAAAAGGACTGCCCGTATCTTATTTCCTGCCCCACCTGCGGCAGAACAAAGATTGATTTAATAGGTCTTGCAAAGCAGGTTGAAGAAAGGCTTCAGGACTGCAAAAAGCCGATAAAGGTTGCCGTTATGGGCTGTATTGTAAACGGACCGGGCGAGGCAAGAGAGGCTGACATCGGTATTGCAGGCGGCGACGGCAACGGTCTGATATTTAAAAAGGGCGAAATTCTCAGAAAAGTGCCCGAAGATAAATTACTTGATGAATTGATGAAAGAGATAGATAAATTATAATGAATTTGTTTAAAGATTATTTTTCCGCTTATGTTGATGCTTTTCAGCTTTCAAGCCTTGAAAACGGGCAGATTGTACGGTTTGCCGTTAAAAAAGAGGAAAGAGAACTGCTTGTGGTTCTTGCACTTGACGAGCTTGTTGAATATTCGGTTTTCAAGTCGGCTGAAAACAGCATAAAAAATAATATGAATTTAAAAAAGGCTACGATAAAGCCAAGGTACATAAGCAGCCTTTTTGAAATAAATTACTTTCCGTCTGTTGTGGAATTTGTAAAAAAGAAAAATTCCGCCGCCAACGGTTTCTTTGACGGGGCAGACATAGAATTTGATAATAATCAGCTTCTTATTAACCTGAAAAAGGGCGGCAAAGATATTTTAACCGCACAGAAAGTCAATGAAGATATTGAAAATGTTATGCTTGATTTGTTCGGCATTGATGTCAAGGTTTCTTTTAATGAGGTTGAAACGTTTGATATTGAAAAGGCTGTAAAAGAGGCTGTTGCCGAAAAGCAGGCAGAAGAAAAGAAAATCAAAGAAGAGCAGGAAAAGAATGTTAAGCATACATTGCTCGGCAATTTTCCTATTTATATAGATACGGCAAGAACGATTTTCGGCAGAACTATTAAAGAAACGCCTAAGCCGATGAGCGACGTTAATATTGACGACGGCGTTATAACAGTCTGGGGTGATGTTCTTAAAACAGATGTTAGAGATACCAAAAGGGGCGACAGTAAAATCTTTACCTTTGATATTTCCGACTATACCTCGTCCGTAACCTGCAAAATGTTTGACAGCAATAAGGTTATTCAGCCTGTTATTGATAAAATCAGCAGTGCAAAAACGCTTATTGTCAAGGGCGGTTATCAGTATGATAAATTTGCCAATGAATTTGTGCTTCGCCCCAATGATATTGCAACTGTTTTGAAATCCGAAAAAGAAGATACGGCAGAGGAAAAGCGTGTAGAACTTCATCTGCATACCTCGTTTTCGGATATGGACGGTATGTCATCGCCGAAATCGCTTATCAACCGTGCAATTAAGTGGGGTCATAAGGCAATCGCAGTAACAGACCACGGTGTTGTGCAGGCTCTGCCTGAGGCTTACGGCGCGGCAAAAGGCAAGATTAAATTAATCCTCGGTATGGAGGGTTATGTTGTTGATGATGAAAAATATCCTGATTTTATGGATTTGAAACTTAAGGAATTCAGGCGTCATCATATAATTCTGCTTGTAAAAGAAGATACATCAATGGATGAGTCTATACCGAAAGAAGAACGCAAATACGGCAGAAAAAATTTGTATGAACTCATTTCTTCTTCAAATATTAAAACCTTTAAGTCACGCCCGCTTATACCCAAAAGTATGCTCGCCAAAAAGCGTGACGGTATTATTATCGGCTCTGCCTGTGAGCAGGGCGAAATTTATCAGGCAATTTTAAGCGGTGCAAATCACGAAGAACTTTTAAAACTTGCTTCGTTTTATGATTATCTTGAAATTCAGCCAAACGGAAATAATGCATTTATGATTCGCTCAGAAAGGGATATTCACGAAAATATTCACACCGAGCAGGATTTGATAGATATAAATAAAAAAATTATTGCGCTTGCAGATGAACTCGGCAAGCCTGTTGTTGCAACGGGCGACGTTCATTTTCTTGATGAAAAGGATTCAAAATTCCGTGCAATTCTTATGGCGTCAAAAGGCTTTGACGATGCCGACAATCAGGCGCCGCTTTACTTCAAAACTACAGATGAAATGCTTTCTGATTTTGCGTGGGCAGGCGACAGGGCAAAGGAATTTGTTATCGACAATCCGAATAAAATTGCCGATATGATTATGGATGATATTCCTCCTATTCCTCCCGGAACTTTCCAGCCGCATATTGACGGAGCAAATGAAGAACTTACCGAAAAATGCTGGAATATGGCAAAAGAACTTTACGGCGACCCTGTGCCTGATTATGTTGCAAGCCGACTTCAGCGTGAACTTGATTCAATTATAGGTCACGGATTCGGCGTACTTTATGTTATCGCGAAAAGACTTGTTGAGGAAAGCGAGCGAAACGGTTATTTGGTTGGTTCACGAGGTTCCGTAGGTTCATCCCTTGCTGCCCATTTCGGCGGTATATCAGAGGTTAATCCGCTTGCACCTCACTATTATTGTAAAAATTGTAAACACAGCGAATTTTTCCTGCACGGCGAATATGGCTCGGGCTTTGACCTCCCTCCTAAAAACTGCCCTGAGTGCGGTGCACCTATGAAGCGTGACGGCCACGAAATTCCGTTTGAAACGTTCCTCGGCTTTGACGGCGATAAAGAGCCTGATATCGACCTTAATTTCAGCGGTGAATATCAGTCACGCTCACACAGATATACGGAAGAGCTTTTCGGTAAGGAATACGTGTTCAAGGCAGGAACAATGGCAACCGTTGCCGATAAAACGGCATACGGCTATGTTAAAAAGTATCTTGAAGAACGAGGATTAAAGGTTTCCCGTGCCGAAGAGGACAGGCTTACCGCAGGCTGTACCGGCATCAAGCGAACAACAGGTCAGCACCCCGGCGGTATGGTTGTTGTGCCTGATAAGTATACTGTTGAGGATTTCACACCTATTCAGTATCCGTCAAATGATGCATCAAAAGGTACATACACAACGCATTTTGACTTTAAAAATTCACTCCACGATACGCTTTTAAAGCTTGATGAACTCGGTCACGATAATCCCACATTATATAAGTATCTTGAGGATTCAACCGGTATTCCCGTTATGGATGTTGATTTGAGCGACCCTAAACTCTATCAGCTTATCACATCGACAGAGCCTATCGGCGTATCGCCTGAGGATATTGACTGTAATACGGGCACGCTTGCAATTCCCGAAATGGGCACGCCGTTTGTTATTGGTATGCTTGAGGAGGCAAAACCCAAAACGTTTGCAGATTTGCTTCAGATTTCAGGTCTTTCACATGGTACCGATGTTTGGCTTGGTAATGCACGAGATCTTATCCAGAACGGCGTATGCACAATTTCAGAGGTTATCGGCTGCCGTGATGATATTATGACCTATCTTATTCATAAAACAGAGAAATATGAAAGAGAAACGGGAAAGGAATCGCCGCTTTCCAAAAAAGACTGTTTTAAAATTATGGAATATACCCGAAAGGGTAAAGCGCCTAAAGAACTTCCGGCTTATGAAGAGGCTATGAAAACAGTAGGCGTTGAGCAGTGGTATATTGATTCCTGCTACAAGATTAAGTATATGTTCCCCAAGGCACATGCCGCTGCTTACGTTATCGCGGCGCTTCGTCTTGCGTGGTACAAGATTTATTACCCGATTCATTTTTACTCGGCTTACTTTACAGTTCGCGGCGGTGCTATTGACGCTGTAGCCGCTGTTGAGGGCAAGGCAGCCGTTAAAAAGAAGATGGACGAGTTTAATGCCAAAAAGAAAAATAATCTTCCGATTACGGCTAAAGAAGAATCAACTTACGTTGTAAACCAGATTGTTATAGAAATGCTTGCAAGAGGCATTGAATTTTTGCCTGTTGATATTTATAAGTCAGATGCTCGTGTTTACCGTATTGAAGACGGCAAAATCAGACTTCCGTTCGGTGCAATCGACGGTATAGGCGAAAATGCCGCCAAGGCTATTGCAGATGCAAGAAATGACGGCGGCGGTGATTTCATTTCTTATGATGATTTGATGGGGCGTGCAGGTATAGGCAGAAGTGTTGTTGATTCCCTTAAAGAGGCAGGCGCACTCGGCGATATGCCCGAATCAACACAAATTTCGTTTTTTGGTTTTTAACCGTATAAATTTTTATTGACACAAGCGATTTATTATGGTAGCATATTACCACGTTAGCACGATAAAGTGAAAGAGGTAATACAGAATGAAAAGATATGCAAAACTGACTCCAGAAGGCAGCAGAGATTTGCTTTTTGAAGAGTGCGACGATAAAAAGGAAATAGAAACTACATTGTCGTCACTTTATAAAGAAAATAATTACCGCAAGGTAATTACACCCACTATTGAATATTTTGATGTTTTTAAAAGCGATAATACGGGCATTGAGGCAGACGAAATGTACAAACTCAGTGACAGCTGGGGAAGAACAACAGTTCTCCGCCCCGACAACACAATGCCGATTGCCCGTCTTGTTGCAACAAGGCTTACGAAAGAGGATTTTCCGGTAAGGCTTTATTATAATCAGAATATTTTTGTCCGTAACAAGGCGCTTGCAGGCAGAACAGATGAAATCGCACAAAGCGGTATTGAACTTATCGGTGACGGTTCACTTGATGCAGACCTTGAGGCACTCTCAATGGCTGTTGAGGCTCTCAAAAGAGTTAAGATTAATTCATTTAAAATAGAAATCTGCCATGCAGGATTTTTCAATGCTGTACTTAATAATATGAATATTACTTCAACCGAAAGGGCAGACATCTGCAATCTTATCGAGGGCAAAAACTATGCCGCTTTAGGCGATTTGCTAAACAGACTGGGGGCAACGGCTGAAACGGCAGTTCTTCATAAACTGCCAAGGCTTTTCGGCGGTATCGAAGTTATTGACGAGGCTAAAAAACTTTACAGAAATGATGATGCAGATAAAGCGCTTGACTACCTTAAAACTGTTTATGAAAAAATGCAGGCAATGGGCATTGCAGACTGTGTTATGATAGATTTGGGTCTTGTAAACCGTTCAAATTATTACACGGGAATTATTTTCAGAGGCTATGCCGAGGGTTCAGGTGTAACCGTTCTTTCAGGCGGTCGGTATGATAACCTTATCGGTGAATTCGGTCTTGATGCGCCTGCTATCGGCTTCGGTGTTGATGTTACGGCGCTTACAAACGTTATTAATGAAGTAATCAATGTTGAGCGCCCGATAAGAATTGCTCTTACAAAAGGCAGACTTGAAAAAAGTTCTGTTTCTCTTTTCAAAAAAATGGGTCTTGATACGGCAGAACTTGAAAATAAAGGCAGACGGCTTATTCTTCCTGTCGGTAAATATGAGGCGGTTCTTTCAAAAGCGCCTGATGTAATTACTTATGTTGAGCACGGTGTGTGCGATATCGGCGTTGTCGGCAAAGACACTATTGTTGAGCACGGCAGTTCGTTTTATGAGGTTATAGACCTGAATATAGGCAAATGCAGATTTGCGCTTGCCTGCCCGAAGGGTACTGACTTTTTCTCGGGTCATAAGCGCAAAACAGTTGCGTCCAAATATCCTAAGGTTGCAAAAGAATTTTTCAAATCAAAGGGTATGGATGTTGATATTATCAAAATTGAGGGCAGTGTGGAACTTGCCCCGCTTTTGGGACTTGCAGACGGTATTGTTGATATTGTTGAAACAGGTTCAACACTTAAAGAAAACGGGCTTGAGGTCGTTGAAGAAATTCTGCCGATTTCAGCCAGAGTTATTGTAAATATGGCTTCAATGAAACTCAGAAAAGATGAAATAGAGGCGTTTCTTGCTGATATGGAAAAGGCAAGTAAGTCGGAAATGTGATGAGGTGTAATGATGAAGATTACAAAAGCAAACGGTAAAGCCGAATATGAACTTATTGAAAACCTGAAAAAAAGAAACGGCGAAACCGATAAAAAAATAGTTGAAATTGTAACCTCCATTATAGAGGGTGTAAAGCAGGGCGGCGATGAGGCAGTCCGTGAGTATACTGTTCGTTTTGACGGCAGTGTGCCTAAGAAAACGGTTATCGAAAAGGCCGAACTTGCAGAATATCTTGATTTTGTTGATGATGATTTCAAAAAAGCAATCATTGACGCTAAAAATAATATTTATGATTTTCACAGCAGACAGGCGCAGCAGACGTGGATGACTACAAAAGAAAACGGCGTTATAATGGGTCAGCGTATCCGCGGACTGCATAGGGTTGGTATTTATGTGCCGGGCGGTACTGCGGCTTACCCGAGCTCTGTTTTAATGAACGCAATTCCTGCAAAAATTGCAGGAGTTAAGGAAATTATTATGGTAACGCCTCCGTCAAAAGACGGCACACCGAATCCTAATATTATGGCAGCCGCTGCCGTTGCAGGCGTTGATAAAGTGTTTCTCTGCGGCGGTGCGCAGGCAGTTGCCGCACTTGCATACGGCACTGAAAAAATTCCGAAAGTTGATAAAATTGTAGGCCCCGGCAATATCTTTGTTGCAACTGCTAAAAAACTGCTTTACGGCGTAGTTGATATTGATATGGTTGCAGGTCCGTCCGAAATTCTGATTGTTGCCGATAAATCGGCTAAGCCCGCATTTCTTGCGGCTGATTTAATGAGTCAGGCAGAGCATGACAAAATGGCGTCTTCGATTCTTTTAACGACATCGGAAACGGTTGCAAGGGCTACTGTTAAAGAAATTGAAAAACAACTCAAATTTCTTGAAAGGCAGGAGATTATTGAGCAGTCATTTAATGATTACGGCGAAATTATTGTTTGCGAAAATCTTCGGCAGGCGATTGATTTTGCAAATGAACTTGCACCCGAGCACCTCGAAATGTGCGTTGAAGAACCACTTAAATATATCGGTATGATTGATAATGCAGGCTCTGTTTTTCTTGGCAATTACAGTCCCGAACCGCTCGGTGATTATTTTGCAGGTCCGAACCATGTTCTGCCTACAAGCGGCACGGCAAGATTTTTCAGTCCTCTATCGGTAGACAGTTTTGTTAAAAAATCTTCCTTCATTTATTATACAGAGGAAGAACTTAAAAAAGTTAAAGATGAAATTATAACCCTTGCAGACAGTGAGGGGCTGACTGCTCACGCAAACAGCATTAAGGTGAGATTTTAAATGAAATCAAAATTTACTGCAATTATTTTATCGCTTCTGCTTCTTTTTTCGTTTGTCTCCTGTTCTGCCGAAAATGTTCAGTCAAACAGCACAGGGCAGGGATATACAAAAGATGATAATGCCCTCGCCGTTCATTTTATAGATGTGGGTCAGGGTGACAGTGAATTTATTGAATTCCCTAACGGTAAAAATATGCTTATTGACGCCGGTGAGCAGGACGCAGGCGAAACGGTTGTTTCATATCTTAAAAAAATCAATGTTGAGTCAATAGACTTTGTTGTTGCAACTCATCCGCATTCCGACCATATCTGCGGTCTGCCTGCCGTGTTTGACGCTTTTGATATAAAAACGGTTTATATGCCGAACGCTGTTTCGGATTCTTATACCTTTGAACTTCTGCTTGATAAAATTGAGGCAGAGGGATGCGAAACGATTGAAGCAAAGCAGGGTGTAAGCGTTATTGATGATGAAAATCTTAATGCACGCTTTTTAGCGCCCGTCAGTGCAGAATATGATGATTTAAATAATTACTCGGCAGTACTGAAAATCACGTATATTGATAAATCTTTTCTGTTTATGGGTGATGCCGAAACGCTTTCCGAAAATGAAATTACGGATGATATAAGTGCAGATGTTATAAAAGTCGGTCATCACGGGTCAAAAACCTCATCGTCAAAATCATTCATAAACCGTGTTATGCCTGAAATTGCAGTATTTGAAGTCGGGAAAGATAATTCCTACGGTCATCCCAACAAAGAAGTTATTGAAAGATATGAAAATATCGGTGCAGAAATTATGCGCACTGATTTAATGGGAACTATCGTGCTTTCAACAGACGGCTATTCAATTAACGATATGAGCGACAGAGTTATAACTGAAAGCGATACTAAAATCAGTGCAGAAAGCACTGAGACGGCAGAATATAAATATGTTCTTAATACGAACTCAAAAAAGATACATTCAAGTAACTGCCCGTCGGTGTCAAACATTTCACCTAAGAATAAAGAGTTAACAAATGAAACGATAGAAGAACTTGAAAAGCAGGGTTACACCTGTTGTAAATCCTGCAATCCGAAAGGATAAAATATGAGAGTTGTTATAGACAGAATTGAAGAAAATATTGCTGTGTGCAGTCTTGAAAACGGCAGTGTAATAAATGCTCCCGCTGAAATTTTTGAAGATATAAAAGAGGGCAGAGTGTACGATATTACACTTAATACGGCAGAAGAAAATACAAGAAAAGAAAATGCGAAAAGCAGATTGAACGATCTGTTCAATCGGAAAGGCTGATTTAATATGAGAACTGCTGAAATTGAAAGAAACACAAAGGAAACACAGATTAAAATTGAGCTGAAGCTTGACGGCGGAGATGTCGAAATTTCCACGGGAATAGGCTTTTTTGATCATATGCTTACCGCCCTCGGTGTTCATGGCGGATTCGGGCTCAAAGTAACAGTTAAAGGTGATTTGGATGTTGATACTCACCACACTGTTGAGGATACGGGCATTGCGCTCGGTATGGCGTTTAAAGAGGCACTCGGAAATATGGGCGGAATAAACCGCTACGGTTCATTTTACATTCCTATGGATGAAAGCCTTGCTCTTTGTGCACTTGATATTTCTAACAGACCTTTTCTTGCGTTCAACGCTCATTTCAATGAAGAAAAATGCGGCGAATATGAAACCTGCTGTACTGAAGAATTTTTCCGTGCCTTTGCAATGAACAGCGGTATTACACTTCATCTGAATGTGCTTTACGGCTCAAATTCGCATCATCAGATTGAGGCTCTTTTCAAGGCGTTTGCACATGCTTTGAAAATTGCAACGGCATCAAACGGCAACGAAATTCTTTCCACAAAAGGAGTTTTATAATGATTATTTTTCCTGCGATTGATATGATGGACGGCAAACCCGTAAGGCTTTATAAAGGTGATTTTTCAACTGCCAGTCAGGTAGCAGGTGATGTGCTCCAAACTGCGAAGGAATTTGTTTTGGCAGGTGCTCAGTGGATTCATATGGTAGATCTTGACGGTTCTTTGAAAAAAGAAAGAGTAAATCACGAGGCTGTTATTAAAGTGGCAAACGAAACGTCGCTCAAGGTTGAAATCGGCGGTGGTATCCGAACGGTTGAAGATATTGATTTTTATATCGAAAGCGGTATTGAAAGAGTTATTTTAGGCTCTGTTGCTCTTAAAAATCCTGCGCTTGTTAAAGAGGCTGTAAAACAGTTCGGCGATAAAATTGCAGTCGGAATAGATGCAAAAAACGGCTTTGCCGCAACGGAAGGCTGGACAGAGGCGTCAGACGTTCATTTTATTGAACTTGCAAAAAGAATGGAGGATATCGGCGTTGAAACAATTATTTATACCGATATTTCAAAAGACGGCACATTGTCGGGTCCTAACCTTGAGCAGCTGATTGAGCTAAATAACGCAGTTTCCTGCAACATTACCGCATCGGGCGGTGTTACAGATATTGATGATATTATCGCACTTAAAAATGCAGGCCTTTACGGTGCAATCTGCGGCAAAAGTATTTACAATAAAACATTGAGCCTTGAAGAGGCTGTAAGAAAGGCAATGTAGGGTGCGACGTCCACGGCGCACCGCTTTTACATAATAATTTGAAATAAGGATTAACAATATGAACTTAGATAAATATTTTGTAAAATCTGATTTGATTCCTGCCGTTATTCAGGAGGAGTCAACGGGCGAAGTTTTAATGCTTGCCTATATGAACAAAGAGTCGATGGCAAAAACGCTTGAAACAGGCTATACATGGTTCTGGTCAAGAAGCCGTCAGGAACTCTGGAACAAAGGCGCTACAAGCGGTCATCTTCAAAAGGTTGTTTTCATTGCAGGTGACTGCGATGATGATACTTTATTAATCAAGGTAATTCAAACGGGTGCGGCCTGCCATACAGGCAGTCACAGTTGTTTTTTCAATAAAATTAAGTAAGGATAACAGAACTATGGATTTAATCAAAAACGAATATCAGGTAATTATTGACAGAAAAAACGAAAAAGCAGAGGGTTCATATACTGCCTATCTTTTTGAACAGGGAATTGATAAAATTCTTAAAAAAGTCGGCGAGGAATGCACAGAAACGGTAATTGCCGCCAAAAATAATGATAAAGACGAAACGATTTACGAAATAACAGATTTGATTTATCATACCCTTGTAATGATGGCTTATCAGGGAATTACTCCCGAAGATATTGAGGCGGAACTCGAAAAAAGAGCCGAAAAAAGAGGCAATCTCAAAAAATTTCATCAGGTGGATAAGAATTCGTAATGGCGTATAAAAAATGGATTATCGCAGGTGCTGACAAAGAAAAAGCGTCTGTTTTATCGGAAAAATTTAATATTGATCCATTTATCGCTTTTCTCCTTGTTGAAAGGGGAATTGATACCGAACTTGCGTTTTCGGATTTTCTTTCATCATCGTTTGAATTTTCAGACCCTTTTTCTTTTAAAGATATGGATATTGCCGTGGAAAGAATTGAAACTGCAATAGAATACGGCGAAAAAATTACTGTCTACGGCGATTACGATTGTGACGGCATAACATCTACCGCCCTGCTTGTATCTCTTTTAAGAAATATGGGCGCAGAGGCTGATTATTATATCCCGTCAAGAGCAAATGAGGGTTACGGTCTTAACATCAATGCGATAGATAAAATCAAAGAGTCGGGCACTTCTTTGATTGTTACGGTGGATAACGGCATTGTTTCAATAGATGAGGCAGTGCATATTTCCGATTTAGGAATGGATTTGATTGTTACCGACCATCACCAGATAGGCGAAAAACTGCCGAAAGCGATTGCTGTTATAAATCCTTACAGGCAGGAAAATAATATCAGATTCCGTGATATATGCGGCGTGGGTGTGGCTTTTAAACTTGCCTGTGCCCTTTACGGCGATACAGACGATATGCTTTATCAGTATGCAGATTTGGTTGCAATCGGCACTATTGCCGATGTCGTTCCCCTGCTCGGTGAAAACAGGGGCTTTGTTAAGGCGGGTCTTGAACTTATAAATTCAGAAAGCAGAGCCGGCGTTGCCGAACTTAAAAAAATTGCCTCGGGTGAAAATAAACCGTTCGGCTCGGTTGAAACCGCCTTTCAGATTTGCCCGAGAATCAATGCCTGCGGACGTGTTGACGACGCATCAAAAGCAGTTGAACTTCTGCTTTCAGATGATAGAAACAAAGCGTCATTCATAGCAAATCAGCTTAATATTGATAATGCCCACAGGCAGGAACTTGAGCAGGATATACTGAGTGATGTTAAGCGTCAGATAGCCGAAAATCCCGGCCTTGTTATGCGCCGTGTTATTGTAATTGCAGGCAAAGGCTATCACTACGGCGTTGTCGGCATTGTTGCCTCACGTGTGCTGGAGGAATACGGTAAGCCTGTTATTATAATCGGTATTAATGAAGACGGCAAAGCAAGAGGCTCGGCAAGAAGTGTGGCAGGCTTTAATATTTTTGAGGCAATTTCGTATTGCTCTGATTTGCTGACCCAGTTCGGCGGTCACCCCAAAGCAGGCGGAATGGGGCTTGATGAAAGCAATATTGATGCTTTCCGTGAAAAAATCAACGAATATGCTTATAATAAGTTTGAAATAATGCCTGCACAGTGTGTTGAAATAGACTGCAAGTTGTCCCCATTTTATCTTGATTTGGAGCTTGTTAAAAATCTTTCCGTTTTAGAGCCTTACGGCGAGTGTAACAGGCAGGCGGTTTTTGCGTTGATGGGGCTTTCCCTCGTGTCTGTTTCCTCTATGGGAAACGGTAAGCATATAAGGCTTGAATGTGTTAAAAAAGGCAAAAAGCTCAGAATAGTTAAATTCGGCACATCTGCAGAGGAATTCCCTTTTAAGCAGGGTGATATAATTGATGCCGCAGTCAGAATTTCAGACAATTATTATAACGGCAAAACTTATCTGTCTGTTCAGGCGGTTGATATAAGACCGGTAAAAGTTGACGATGATAAATATTTTGCCGAAAAAGAGATTTATGAGCAGTTTCTGCTTGGCAGAAGCAGCAGCAAATCCGTTTTCCCGAACAGGGAAAAATGTACCGCAGTATATAAAACTTTAAAGGCAAACGGCGGCTTTAACGGCGATGTCGATTATCTTTATTTCAAACTCGGCGGCATTACCTACGGTCAGATGATGTTTGCTTTAAAGGCGTTTGAAGAAAGCGGTTTGATTAAAACCGAAAATAAACAGATATCTGTTTTAAATGTTAAAAATAAAGTTGACTTGATGAATACAGCTACGATGAAAAATTTGAAAGGACGGCTTGGCATTGAGTGAATATAACGACGGGTTTTATGATTTTTTTGAAAAGGTAAAACAAAACCCACAGTATGATTACAAAAAAATAGAAAAAGCGTATAAACTTGCAAAAGAGGCGCATAAAGACCAGAAAAGGCGCTCGGGCGAGCCTTATATTATGCACCCTGTTGCAGTGGCTGAAATTCTGTTTAAATTCGGAATGGATAATGAGTGTATTATAAGCGCTCTGCTTCACGATGTTGTTGAAGATACGGAATATACGCTTGATTATATAAGAGAGCAGTTCGGTCCCGACGTTGAACTGCTTGTTGACGGCGTTACAAAGCTCGGTAAAATCTCTCTTTCCACAAGGGAAGAGGTTCAGGCTGAAAACATCAGAAAAATGTTTATAGCTATGAATAAAGATGTGCGTGTTATTATCATCAAGCTTGCCGACAGGCTTCATAATATGCGTACGGCAAAATTCTGGCCTGAATATAAGCAGAGAGAAAAAAGCCTTGAAACGCTTGAAATTTATGCTCCCATTGCTCACAGACTCGGTATCCGTGCAATTAAAGAAGAACTTGAAGATTTAGCGGTTTACTATCTTGACCCGATTGCATATAAGGAAATTGAAAACTCTCTTTCTATGAAAAATGAGGAGGGTCTTAAATTTCTTAGCGATATAAAAGAACAGATTAAAGAGCGTTTAAGCCCTGTTATTGAAAATGCAAATATTACGTCACGAGTTAAATCCGTTCACGGCATTTTCCGAAAAGTTTATATAAAAGGCAAATCGTTTGAAGAAATTTACGATATTTATGCCGTCAGAATTATAGTTGATTCCATGATAGATTGCTATAATGCACTCGGTATTGTTCATGATATGTTCAAGCCTATTCCCGGCAGGTTCAAGGATTATATTTCAACGCCTAAGCCGAATATGTATCAGTCGCTTCACACCACCGTGCTCTCAAGCACGGGCGTTCCGTTTGAAATTCAGATACGTACGTGGGATATGCACAAAACGGCTGAATACGGTATTGCCGCACACTGGAAATATAAAATCGGAAAGGGCGGCAAGGATAATCTTGACGCAGGTCTTTCGTGGATTCATCAGATTCTTGAAACAGGCGAGGAATCCTCCTCTCCCGAGGATATGGTGCAGAATATCAAGGGTGATTTGTCTGTTGAAGAAGTGTATGTTTTCACGCCCAAGGGCGATGTTAAAAGTCTGCCTACAGGCTCAACCGTTATAGACTTTGCTTATGCTATTCACTCTGCTGTCGGCAACAAAATGATAGGTGCTAAGGTTGATGGCAGAATTGTTACGCTTGATTATAAAATCAAAACAGGCGAAAGAATAGAAGTTCTGACATCTAATCAGCAGGGCAAAGGTCCGAGCCGTGATTGGCTGCAGATTGTTAAAACAGGCGAGGCAAGAAACAAAATCCGCTCGTGGTTCAAAAAAGAAAAGCGTGAGGAAAATATTGAAGAGGGCAAAGCAGTTGTCGAAAAAGAGCTGCGCCGAAACTTCATCCGCCTGACATCAGAGCAGTATGATGATTTTGTTAAAAAAATTGCCGAAAGGCAGCATTATGCCAAGGTAGATGAATTTTATGCCGCTATCGGCTACGGCGGCATTCAGTTCAACCGCCTTATGCCGGGTATCAAAGATGAATACAACCGTAACTGGAAAGAGGAAAAAGAGCCTGAAAAACCGCAGAATATTGTTGATAAGCCGAGAAGCCGACCGTCAGGCAACGGCGTTATAGTTGAGGGAATAGACAACTGCCTTATTAATATGGCAAAGTGCTGCTGCCCTCTGCCCGGTGAAGAAATTGTCGGTTTTATCACAAGAGGTCACGGGCTTTCAATTCATAAAAGAAACTGTGTTAATGTGCCCGAGGATTTAAAGCATTGTGCCGAGCCCGAGCGCTGGATTAATGCATATTGGGACGAAAATGTTAAGGTTGAGTCAAAATCGACGCTCGATGTTTATGCAATAGACAGAGACGGCGTTGTGCTTGATATTACAAGCACACTTATGAAGCTTCACGTTAAAATTCATTCCATTAATGCCCGACCGATTAATGACGGCAACTGCCTTACAACGCTTACAGTCGCTGTAAACAGTAAAGAGCATCTTGATAATATTGTAAAAATTATCAGAAAAATTGACGGTGTTTACCATATTGAAAGAAGTGTAATACGATGAAAGCAGTTTTGCAGAGAGTAATTAATTCAAGCGTTTCCATTGACGGAGAAGTTCACGGCAGTGTGGATAAAGGATATATGATTCTTTTGGGCGTTGTTAAAGGCGACACGAAAGAAGACGCCGATAAACTGATTAAAAAAATTCCGTATCTTCGTGTTTTTGAAGATGAAAACGGTAAAATGAATCTGTCCTGCCTTGATGTCGGCGGTGAAATTCTTGTTATTTCACAGTTTACCCTGTGTGCAGACTGTTCACACGGCAGACGCCCGAGTTTTACAAATTCAGCGCCGCCCGATGAGGCAGAGAGTCTTTATGAATACTTTACCGCTGAACTTAAAAAAGCAGGCGTTTCAAAGGTTGAAACAGGCGTTTTCGGCGCAGATATGAAAGTGTCCTTAATCAATGACGGACCTGTTACAATCGTTCTTGACAGCAAAGAATTAAAATAAAGCCTCCCTCGGGTAAAGGGAGGAAAATCGCTTGCGGTGGAGGGATTCGTTTTGATTGAATCCCACTGTCACTTCGTGACATCCCCCTTTAACAAGGGGGACTGAATTATAAACTTTAAATACATTTTGGTGATACTATGCTTAGAATTAAATGCGCCGTGTTCGGTGAGCTTGGCAACAACTGTTATCTTATAACTGACGATGCAACGGGTAAATCCGCCCTTGTTGACTGCACCGATGCTGACGAAAAAATGCTTGGTTTTATCGGCGATGCCGACCTTGAATATATTTTGCTTACCCACGGTCATTTTGACCATATCGGCGGCGTTAAGGAAATTCAGAAAAAATTCGGCGCAAAAGCCGTTATCAGCGAAAAAGACGCTCCTATGCTTTCTTCGGGTAAGCTGAGTATTGCCGCTTTCTGCGGAGCAAAGCAGAATAACACAACTGCCGATATTACAGTCAAAGAGGGCGATGTTATTACTCTCGGTGAAACGGAAATCAAGGTGATTGCAACACCCGGTCATACGAAAGGCGGCGTGTGCTATATTGCAGACGGTAATATTTTTACGGGTGACACACTGTTCTTCTGCTCCTGCGGCAGAACGGATTTCCCGGGAGGTTCTTATAAAGAAATCAAGGAAAGTCTTAACAGATTAAGAGACCTTGACGGTGATTATAAACTTTATCCGGGTCATGACAGAACGACCACACTTGCATTTGAAAGACAGAATAATCCTTATATGAGATAAATTATGGTTATTGAAATTAAAAATCATTCATATAGTTATGATATAGAGAATATTGCCGAAATATTTTTCCCTTATGAAAAGATAAAAATGATTGAAAACGGTTCAGCACCTGAAGATAATATCAGAGTAGTGACTGAAATCTGCGGAAATACGGCAACGGTTGACGCTGCTGTTTACGATAAGCAACTTAAGGACAGCGCTATTATCAAAGAAGAATCAGACGGTAAATCAGAACTGTCTGTTCTTTTTTACAGTGTACTTTCACGCCTTCTCGGCATAGAATATCCGTGGGGGATTTTATACGGCGTGCGCCCTGCAAGATTTATGCACAGTTTAACAGACCGTTTCAGTGAAGATACTGCACGCAGTATTTTTAAAAATCAGTATCTTGTAACAGATGAAAAGATTAATCTTACCGCCGCAGTTATGGAAAGCGAAAATAAAATCATCGCTCTTTCAAAACCCGAAAGTTTTTCGCTTTACGTGTCAATCCCGTTCTGCCCCACAAGGTGCTCCTACTGCTCATTTGTGTCGCACAGTATTGAAAATACGCACAGGCTGATTGATGATTATGTAAAGCTTCTGACTGACGAGATTAAAGAAACCGCAGGGTATGCAAAAGTCCTCGGTCTGCGTCTTGAAAGTGTTTATTTCGGCGGCGGAACACCTACTACTCTTTCGGCAGAACAACTTACTTTGCTTTTTGATACTATTGCAGAAAGTTTTGATTTATCCACTGTCCGTGAATATACTGTTGAGGCAGGCAGACCCGATACTATTACCACCGATAAACTGCTTGCGCTGAAAAATGCAGGCGTTACAAGAATCAGTATAAATCCGCAGACTTTCAATGATGGCGTGCGTGAATATATCGGCAGGCATCACACAACAAAGCAGACTCTTGATGCTCTTGAAAATGCACGGTCAGTCGGTTTTGACAATATCAATATGGACTTCATTGCAGGACTCCCAACCGAAAGTGAACAGTCTTTTTGTGACAGTATTGACAAAGCAATTTCACTCGGTGTGCCGTCAATAACTGTTCACACACTGTCTTTAAAAACAGGCGCATATATGGCAACGAGGGACAGGGCGTTTGATTTAACCGATAAAATTCTTGCAAAAAAAATGGTCGATTATGCAGGCAGTGCCCTTTATTCGGCAGGTTATAAGCCTTATTATATGTACCGCCAGGGCAAAAGCCTCGGCAATCTTGAAAATGTCGGTTGGTGCAAAGAGGGTGCAGACTGTCTTTATAATGTGTTTATGATGGATGAAACTCACTCTGTTTTTGCTGTCGGCGCAGGTGCAGTAATTAAGCTTAAAGACTGTGGCAGCGGTAAAATCGAGAGGATTTACAATTATAAATACCCTTATGAATATATTGACCGCTTTGATGAAATTCTGAAAAGAAAGATAAAAATTAAAGAATTTTACGCAAAATGTAAAATATAAACAAAAAATATACTTTTTGTATTGCAAAGCACAACGAAATGTAATATAATTATACAACAATTAATATATTAACAAGGAGTATTCCTATGAGTAAATTTGAAGATGCTTTCGGCGGCGCTAAAATTTCAAATATAGAAGATGTGTTTGCAAGAGCAAAAACTGTTTCGGAGAGTATCAATAAAAGAAGTGCAAAGGCATTTGAGATTTCACGCAAAAAAGTTGAATATCTTGACGCTAAGTCAAAGCTTGCAAAATGCAATGAAAAGTTCGGTAATCTTAATTTTGAAATTCTTCTCGGCAACGAGGTCGATGAAGCTGAAATGGAACAGCTTATTGCAGAAATAACTGCATATCGTGAAAGAATGGATGCTCTTGAAAAGGAGCTCGAAGAAGCAAAAAGCGAGCTTGAATCAGACAATATCAAAAAAGAGGCTGAGGAGCTTAAAAAGGAAATGAGATATGCCTCTATGGAAACGATAGAGGTGCTTAAAATCAGAGCGAAAGAGGCAATGCTCGCCGTTCAGAACGCTGTTGATAAAATGAATGTCGGCAGTGATTTTCAAAAGCATAACGAGGTTGACGTTGAGCCTGTGCCCGTTGATGAAAACGACAGCGAAAAAGCCGTTGAGCCCGAAGAATAAAATTTAACCGAAGTTCAAAAAAAGAATACTAAAAAGAATTTTAAGGCAGTGCAAATTAAATTGCATTGCCTTTTTTACGGTGATTTTTTTGAATAATTTAAAGCAGAAATATATCGGCTCGGCGCTTTTGCTTCTTTTGTCATCTGTAGTGGTAAAGCTGATCAGTGCAGTTTATAAAATTCCGTTAACCGCTTACATAGGCGCAACAGGCAGGGGATATTTCAATATCGCCTACAATCTTTATATGCCTGTTCATGCTGTGATCATGGGCGCTTTTCCGATTGCATTGTCTCATCTTGTCAGCAAATATAACGAGCAGGGGAACAGCGCAAAAATTTATTCGCTGAAAAAAGCAGGAAGGCTTCTGTTTTTTATTGCAGGAGTGCTCGGAACTGCGCTGATTATTCTGCTTGCAAGGCCTTATGCAAATATAGTCGGTTCCGATAAAAGCATTTACACAATTTATGTAATTGCGCCTACAGTTTTGTTTTCTGCCTTATGCGCAGGAAACAGAAGCCTTGCCGAGGGCTTTATGAATATGGTTCCTACCTCGGTAAGTCAGATTATCGAGGCAGTTTTCAAGCTCGTTTTCGGTTTGCTTTTTGCGAAGTATTCTATGAGCCTGCTTTATGATATGTATTTAAACAGCGGTGCTGTGCTCGGCATTGCCTGTGAAACAGAACAGTCTGCCCTGTCGCTTATATATCCGCTGACATCGGCTGCTGCAATGGGCGGGGTAACGGTCGGCGCATTTTTCAGTATGGTTTATGTTTCTGTTTATACTTCTGTAAAATATAATTCTTTTACCGTTTCAAGGCAGTATAGAACGCTTGACAGTTTAAAAGAAATTGCCGTTTTTTCTGCCCCTATCATTGTTTCAACGGTTATTCAGAGCGTTTCAACTTTTCTTGATAATTCGTCAGTTCAGATTTGCCTGTCTTACTGTAACATTGATGAATTGAAAAATGCCTATAAATCCTGTATTGAGATAAGCCGTGTGCAGGATAATGATATTGTTACTTATATTTACGGGCTGTTTTCATCTGCACAGGATTTTAAAAATCTTATACCGGGATTTACAATGGCACTGGGTGTATGTGCAGTGCCTGCTGTTTCGGCAAGTTTTGAGGCAGGGAATAAAGAACGCCTGTCCTCGCTTTTAAACAGTATTTTCAAATATACTTCCGTAATTGCTTTCGGCGGCGGTGTTTATCTGTCACTAACTGCACAGAATTTGCTTTCTGTTTTATACGGCGGTTCTAATTCCGATATAGTTTTCGGTACTGCCCGTCTTGTTGAATATTACGGCTTTACGATGATTTTTTACTGCCTTGCAGGCGTCAGCGTTTATGCCGTGCAGGCGGTAGGTAAAGCAAAAGCAGGCATACCTGCAATTATTGTTTCAGCCGCTCTCAGAATAGGTATAAACTGCTTTCTTGTTTCAAAAACGAATATAAATATTTACGGCACGGTGATGTCGGGCGCAGTCGGCTATTTTGTAATTACAGTGTGCAATATGGCTATATTTAAAAGGCATACCGGTGTAAAATATGATTATCTTACTATTATTATTAAACCGCTTATTTGCTCTTTTCTTTCATATTTTTTTACAAAAATAATTTTTGCGGGTATTTTTACCGATATGGGTGATATACTTAATCTGGCGGTGATTTCATCAGTATTTGTAATTATATTTACATTTTCGCTTATACTGTCAAAAACTATTTGCTTTTCTGAAATTAAATTCTTAAAATACTGTAAAAAATAACCTTTTTTGCTTGATAAAATCTGTGCTTTATAGTATGATTAATATAAACAAGTTAATCTGAAGGAAGGCGCACTTTTTGGCAGTTGATTTTGAAATTAAAGACAGATATGACATCAATGATTTCATAAGTCTTATAACTGTGCTCAGAGCGCCGAACGGCTGTCCGTGGGACAGAGAACAAACACACGAATCCATAAGAAAAAATTTTATTGAAGAAACTTATGAAGTAATTGAGGCTATCAATAAAAAAGACACTGATGGTTTAAGGGAAGAACTTGGTGATATTCTTCTTCAGGTTGCCCTTCACAGTGAGATGGAGCGTGAAAGGGGTACTTTCGATTTCAGCGATGTGGTAAACGATATTTGCCAAAAGCTTGTTGTCCGCCATCCTCATGTTTTCGGTGATGTAACTGCCGATAATGAGAAAGAGGCGCTTGACAGGTGGGACAATATAAAACTGAAAACAAAAGGTATAAAAAAGCAAAGCGAGTCTATGGTAAAAGTTCCGCGTGAACTTCCCGCTTTAATGCGTGCGCAGAAAATTCAGTCTAAAGCCGCAAAGGCAGGCTTTGACTGGGACACCGAAGACGGTGCTTTTGATAAATTGTTTGAAGAGATTAATGAGTTGAAAAATGCTTTGGAACAGGGCGTTGAAAGTCAGATTACAGATGAATTCGGCGATGTTCTTTTCTCCTGTGTGAATATTTCACGCTTTATAAATGTTGATTCGGAAGAGGCTTTAACCGCCGCAACCGATAAATTTATGAATCGTTATACGCTTGTTGAAAAACTGGCAGATGAACAGGGAATTGATATGAAGTCTGCATCTGTTGAAACACTTGACAGCCTTTGGGATAAAGCAAAGGAAATAATAGTCGAAAAGGCAAAAACGGAGGAAATTTAAATGAATAAAACAGAACTTGTAGCAGCAGTTGCTGCTAAGGCAGAACTTTCAAAGAAAGATGCAGAAGCAGCAGTAAAGGCTGTAACAGACGCTATTACAGAAGCACTTGCAGACGGCGATAAAGTTGCTCTTGTAGGCTTTGGTACATTTGATGTTAAAACACGTGCAGCACGCACAGGTAAGAACCCTCGCACAGGCGAAAAGATTGAAATCGCAGAGGCTAAGGTTCCTTCATTCAAAGCAGGTTCAGCTCTTAAGGACGCTGTAAAATAAGATTTTTATTTTAACTGTACGGGAGGGTCTGTGTGCCCTCCTGTATTTTTAATTTTACGGTGCAGGGTTATATGCTTATGCACTGAAGGGTGATAAAATGAGACTTGATAAATTTTTAAAGGTTTCAAGAATTATAAAAAGACGCACCGTTGCAAACGAGGCGTGCGACGCAGGCAGAGTAGAGATAAACGGCAAAGTTCAGCGTGCGTCATATGATGTAAAAATCGGTGATGTTATAACTGTTAATATGGGCGCAAACAGCCGTAAATACGAGGTGCTTGAAATAAGCGAGCACGCTCTTAAAGAAGACGCCTCAAAGATGTATAAAACATTATAAAATATAAAATTCATTAATTAATCACTTGATTCATATATTTTAATCGGGTGATTTTTTTATGGACGAAAAATTTAAAAAAGCGCATAGTCTGCATCTTGAAAACAGAAACGGTTTAAAACTAACAGGCGTTACCGATGTTGACTTTTTTGATGAAGAAACGGTTACTGCATTCACTGATTACGGTCTTATAACCGTGTCTGGCTCTAAGCTTCACGTTGAAGAACTTAACCTTGAATCGGGTGTTCTTGAAGTAACGGGCGAAGTTACGGCAATGGTTTACAGCAGTAAAACGAAAAAAGAAAAAGGCGTTTTCAAAAGGCTTTTCAGTGCTTGATACGGTAATTACATTTTTTGTTTTTGGTGTGATTTTCGGCGCTCTTTATGATTTTTTTCGTTTTTTCAGACTGCTTTTAAAAAATAAAATCATTTGTTTTATCCTCGATTTTGTCTATATGATTATTATTTCCCTGCTGTTTTTTATAAATCTGCTCGGGTTTAACAATGGTATGGTAAGATATTATTATGTTGTTTTGTCGCTTTCGGGTTTTTTGCTTTATGTTTTTACTGTTTTCAAACTGACAGAGAAAATTGAAAAGCCTGTTTGCCTGATAATAAGAAAAAGTTTTAAAAAGGTGTTGCATTCTATAAAGAAAGTATACTATAATCTATTTGGTAAACATAAAAAGATTAAGAAAAATAAAAAGGAGTAGGCAAATGAAAGCATTGTGGCAGAAATTAAAGCAGAATAAAAAACTTCGCACCACTGTTATCGCGGTTCTTGTAGCAGCAGTGTTTTTCGGCTGTGCAGGTTTTATTATTTCACAAAGTGCAGATATAAGCAGACTCGGTAAGGAAAAAGAGGCTTACAGCAAACAACTTGATGAGCAGAACGCCGAAAACGACGAACTTCAGGGCGTTCTCGAGTCTGACGATAAAGACAGTTATATCGAGCAGAAGGCTCGTGAAAAAGGTTATGTAAAGCCTGATGAAGAAGTTTTTTATGACGTTGCAGGCAGTAATTAATTTTGTAGGGGAGGGTCTCCGTGCCCTCCCGTTTTTAATGTAATCACTATGATAATAAATTATAAGAGGTGTAAAATGAGAGAAATAAACGCAAATGAAATAACACAGTGTGTAAAAGAACTTGTCATAAAGGCAAATAAAATTCTGCCCGACGACCTTGTTTCCTGTATAGGCTGTTCAAAGCAAAAAGAAAATAATCCTACCGCAAAGTCTATTCTCGGTGATTTAGAGGCTAATATTGACGCCGCAAAAGAACTTGATATTCCTGTCTGCCAGGATACGGGAATGGCAGTCATTTTCGCTGAAATCGGGCAGGATGTGCATATAACGGGCGGCAGTTTTGAAAGTGCCGTCAATAAAGGCGTCAGCCTCGGCTATACTGACGGGCTTCTCCGTAAATCCGTAGTGCGTGACCCGTTTTGTGACAGAGCGAATACAAATGATAACACGCCTGCAATTATTCATACACGAATTGTTGACGGTGATAAAATTAAAATCACTGCCGCTCCGAAAGGCTTCGGCAGTGAAAATATGAGTACGCTTAAAATGTTTACTCCGAGTGCCAAGCGTGAAGATATTGTTGATTTCGTTGTGCAGGCAGTTAAAAATGCAGGCTCAAATCCGTGTCCGCCCGTTGTTATCGGCGTGGGCATCGGCGGCGATTTTGAATACAGTGCAGTTCTTGCAAAAAAAGCGCTTTGCAGGAATGTATCCGCCCGTAATGAAAATCCTTTTTATGCCGATATGGAGGCAGAAATGCTTGAAAAAATCAACGCTCTTGATATCGGTCCGCAGGGTTTCGGCGGCAATACAACCGCGCTTGCAGTGAATATTGAAACCTACCCCACGCATATTGCAGGTCTGCCCGTTGCAGTCAACGTCGGCTGCCACGTAACACGCCACGCTTCCAAGGAGATTTAAACGATGTATTTATATATGGTTGCGCCGTGCCTTTTCGGCATAGAGGCACTTGTTGCAGATGAACTTAAATTTATGGGTGCAGAAAATGTCTGCGCCGAAAACGGCAGAGTGTTTTTTGAGGGCGATGAAAGCATTCTTGCCCGTGCCAATATCAACAGCCGATTTGCCGAAAGAATTTTAATTGTTATGGACAGGTTCAGGGCGACAACCTTTACGGAGCTTTTTGACGCCGTTAAACTGATTAACTGGAGCGATTTTATAGGCAGCGGTGATACCTTCCCTGTTAAAGGCTACAGTCTTAATTCGGCGCTTCATTCCGTGCCTGACTGCCAGAAAATTATTAAAAAAGCCGTTGTTGAAAGCCTGAAAGAGGATTATGGCATAAACTGGTTTGAAGAAACAGGACCTGTTCATCAGATTCAGTTTTCAATTATCAAAGATGATGTCACCGTTATGATTGATACTTCGGGTACGGGACTTCATAAAAGAGGTTACAGACCCGAGTCAAATGATGCCCCTATAAGAGAAACGCTTGCAGCAGCAATGTGCAGTCTTTCAAGGCTTCGCCATTATCATACAATGTATGACCCCTGCTGCGGCAGCGGAACAATTCTTATCGAGGGCGCAATGCTTGCAAATAATATTGCTCCCGGTATCAACCGTAATTTTGCCGTGGACAGATGGGGCTTTGTGCCTGAGTCCGTATGGAAAGCAGAGCGTGAACGATGCCACGATATTATTAAAACTGATACGGATTTTGTTGCTTTCGGCAGTGATATTGACAGCCATGCAGTTGAACTGACTCTTGCCAATGCAAGGCGCATTAAGGCTGATAAGTTTTTAAGGCTCGGCGTAGAAGATATTAAAAATTTCAGTCCGACAACCGAAAAAGGCACGCTTATCACGAATCCTCCTTATGGTGAAAGAATGCTTGATATTAAAGAGGCAGAGCGAATTTACAGAATTATGGGCGAAAAATTTGTTGCTCAAAAGGGCTGGAGTTACGGCATCATTTCGCCTGATGAAGAGTTTGAAAAATGCTACGGCAGAAAAGCCGATAAACGCCGCAAACTTTATAACGGAATGATTAAATGTCAGTATTATATGTATTTTAAATGATATTTTCCGTATGACGGGGTGTTATAAAAACAGCACAGAAGTTTTATGCTTCTGTGCTGTTCTTTTATAACACGGTTATTTTTTGCAATATGAATTGATTGCCTGTGTTTTCAATCGTTATATTGAATGAAATGAATTTATCTTTTTGTTTCATTACTTCTTCTTTGATTTTGTCGGCGCTTTCGTCTTCCGAAACTCTGAAAATTTCAGTTCTTTTTTTATCATCATTTTTATTGTATGCCGAAATAATCTGTTCGTTTGTATCAAAGTCGGTGGCAACGTTGTATTCAATAACATTTACGGTATAGATATTGCCTGACTTCTGAATTGAATTTACCTCATAGCATATTCTGTTGTCCATTCCGAAAGCAGGTAAAGTATAATCGCTGTTTTCTTCATCAAAAGACGGCATGGAGATATCGTCATATTCGGCGGTATCTTTTTTTACGTCAAGAATAAGTCCGTCACCGAAGGTTTCTTTAAGATTTTCTTTTATTTCATTTTCAGTCATAAAAAATGTGCTGTCATCACGTGTGATGTGCGCATATATCCACGGTTTGTCTGCGTCATTTATGTTGCTGAATTCGGGCAGTCGGTTGCCGAGGTTTGTGTTGCATATTGTGCTGGTATATGCTCTTATTTCGGATTCTTCTTCGCCCTGCAATTCGTTCTTATCCGTCTGTGTTTCGGAATGCTGCTCGCTTTTTTGTATAGGCAAAGTGGTTTCAGGCTGTGATTTGTCAAATTTAAAAAATAAAACGCTCATTACAATAAGCAGTACTGCAATGATAGGAATTATGAAAAGACTGTGATTTTTCTTTTTAGCCATATTTTTTTCCTTAATCGTGATTTTGCTTCATTGCATTATATGATACCGAAACTGCCTCATCACTTATGTTGCAGCCGAAATCATATATCGGCACTTTGCTGAAAATTTCTTCAAGAACATCAAACAACTTTTCCATTTTTTCAGCGCTTATTTTTCTTGATGTCTGCGAAAATATGTTGTAAACCGCTTTGGTTGTTTCCGCTTTTTTTATCCAGTTTGTTTCACTTCTCTGTAAAAAGCAGATTCCTGCAAGGGGCACAAGTTTAGGTACGGAATAGTCATATTTGCCGCTCCACGGTGTGCCGCAGGCGTAAACAGTGCCGTCAATAATTCTTAGTGCCGGCTTGTCATCATTTAAAATGTATGCACGCTCGCCGAAATGCTTGAGCCATAAATCGGTGTGTGTCGATTTGCCTGTGCCCGGATCTGCCGAAAAAGCGTATGCATAACCGTCAACAACAACACAGGAAGAGTGAAGAAGTATTCCGCTGTAGTCAATCAGATTTCTGTAAAAATCTATGCCGCTGAGCATATACTCCCAGTCGCCTGCATCAAGTTCGGGGTGGGCGTTGACGTAATCGTTAACACGCTTTTCCGTAACCTCTATATTAATATCAATTTTTTGATTTTCACTTTGATTTTCGGCAAGATAGGGGATTGCCTGCTTTTTTGTTCTTCCTTTCGGTTTTTTCATATTTACCGTTAAACCGGCGATACTGTAAATACTCATATATTTTTCTCCTGTTCTTAACTATAGTATAAATTAAAAAAAATTTTCCGTCAAGAGTTGACATTTTGATTTATTTAAGATATAATAAAACAAATGTTCGATAGAGGTAAAAGCAATGGAAAGAACAATACTGCACATAGACTGTAATAAGTTTTATGCATCGGTAGAATGTCTGCATAATCCCGAAATAAGAAATAAGCCTGTTGCTGTGGGCGGCAGCCCCGAAACAAGGCACGGTATTATTTTAACCAAAAATGAAATTGCATCAAAATACGGAATAACGGTAGGCGAACCGCTGTGGAAGGCTTATCAGAAATGCCCCGATTTAATTGTTGTGCCGCCCAATTTTCCGCTTTATGTCCGCTTTTCAAATATGGCACGCAATATTTATAAAGATTATTCCGATTATATTGAGCCTTTCGGTCTTGATGAAAACTGGATAGATGTTACGGGCGATAAACGGGGAGGCGAAAATATTGCCCTGGAAATAAAAGAAAGGGTTAAAGCAGAACTCGGCATCACCGTCAGTATCGGAGTATCGTTCAATAAAACTTTTGCAAAATTCGGCTCGGATTATAAAAAGCCTGACGCCGTAACCGTCATTACAAAAGAGAATTTTAAAGATATTGTGTGGAAGTGCCCTTGCAGTGATTTGCTGCTTGTAGGCCCTGCTACAACGAAAAAACTCGGCAGTTACGGCATTTATACTATCGGTGATTTGGCACAGTCCGATATAGGCTTTATAAAATCAATTTTCGGCAAAAACGGCGTGGTGATTCATAATTTTGCAAACGGTATTGACCCGTCTGCCGTATCGCATAAAGATGATGAAAGAGCGCTGAAAAGTATCGGTAATTCCACTACTACACCCCGTGATATGGTGACAGACGATGATGTTAAATCTGTTATAACTGTTCTCGGCGAAAGCGTTGCACGCAGAATGAGAGAGCAGGGCGTTCGGGGCAAAACAGTTACAATAACCGTTCGTGATAAAAATCTTTATCATTTTACCCGTCAGTGCAAACTTCGGAATTCAACAGATATTTCGATTGAAATAATTAATGCGGCAATGAAAATTTTTCGAGAGAATTATGTGTGGAATAATCCTATAAGAAGTATCGGCGTTGCTGTTTCCGATTTTAATGTTGACGAGGGCGTGCAGTATGATTTGTCGGGAACTGTCGAAAAAAGGGAAAAACTTGAACGGCTTGAAAAGGCAGTTGATAATATCAGACAGCGGTTCGGCAATTACGCAGTTCAGCGTGCGTCACTCTTAAAAGATGAAAAACTCAGCCGTTTTAATCCGCACGACGACCATAATATACACCCTGTAGGGTATTTTAAAAATTATAAGGAGGCACAGAAATGAAAGAATATATTGAAGTGACTGCAAAATTTGATACAGACGGCAACATAACACCGCTTGTAATAAAAACGGAAGAGGGCAAATTTTACGTAGACAGAGTTTATGATATAAGACCTGCCGCATCGCTTAAATCGGGCGGAGCAGGCATACGCTACAAATGCAGTGTAAAAGGTATTATGAGCTATTTGTTTTTAGAAGAAACAAAGTGGTTTATTGAGCCTGCCTTGTAGATTATTGTTTGTTGTAATAATATGTTGCAATACTGTTTAAAAAGTGGTAAAATACTTGCAGATTTTTAAGGAGGGCAACATAATGGCTAAACTTTTTAAAGAAATGACTAAAGAAGAATTGGTCGCAAAAAAGGCTGAACTTCAGAAAAGATATGATGATTTTAAGGCTATGAACCTTAAACTTGATATGAGCAGAGGTAAGCCGGGTGCAGACCAACTTGATTTGTCGGCAGATATGCTTGATTGCAATGATTATATTTCAGACGGTGTTGATTTAAGAAACTACGGCCTTCTTGACGGTATTCCGTCATGCAAAAAATTATTTGCGGATTTAATGGGCGTTGATACAAAAAATGTTATTATCGGCCCTAATGCAAGTCTTACACTTATGTTTGACTATATTTCACAGTGTTATACTCACGGTGCAGGCGATAAGCCGTGGTGTCAGGCAGGCGAGGTTAAATTTCTCTGCCCTGTTCCCGGCTATGACCGTCATTTTACAATTCTTGAATATTTCGGAATTAAGATGATTAACATCGCTATGAAGGAAGACGGCCCCGATATGGACGCTGTTGAAGAATATATCAAAGATGAAAGCGTTAAAGGTATGTTCTGTGTGCCTAAATATTCAAATCCGCAGGGCATCACCTACAGTGATGAGGTTGTAGAGCGTATTGCGGCTATGAAGCCTGCCGCAAAGGATTTCAGAATTATCTGGGATAATGCTTACTGCGTTCACGAGATTGAAGAAGAGGGCGACGAACTTCTTAACATCTTTGATGTTTTGCCGAAATACGGCAATGAAGATATGGTTATTGAGGTTTGCTCAACATCAAAAATTACTTTCCCGGGTGCAGGCGTTTCCGCAATTATTGCAAGTGATAATAATATTGCCGCAATCAAAAAGCGTCTTAATGTTCAGACAATCAGTTATGATAAGATGAATCAGCACCGCCACGCAGAATTCCTTAAAGATACTGCAGGCGTTCTTGCACATATGAAAAAGCATGCGGCGATTATGAAGCCTAAGTTTGATATCGTGTTAAAGCATCTTGAAAACGAACTCGGCGGTACAGGCGTTGCCGAATGGGTTAAGCCGAAGGGCGGTTATTTCATCAGTCTTGATGTTATGCCCGGCACTGCAAAGCGTGTAGGTGAACTCTGCAAAGAGGCAGGCGTTGTGCTTACAACGGTAGGTGCAACCTATCCTTACGGCAATGACCCTGAAAACAGCAATATCCGTATTGCTCCGAGCTATCCGCCTGTTGACGAACTCAATCTTGCCGCAGAACTTCTCTGCATATGCGTTCAGTTTGCTGCTGCTGAAAAGCTGCTCGGATAATTATGGCAAAAATCAGCAGTAAATCAAAAGGTGTAATCTGCATACTTTTATCGGCCGTATGCTTTACCGGAATGAATACTTTTGTAAGATTATCGGGCGATATTCCGACCTTTCAGAAAGTGTTTTTCCGCAATTTCGTCGCAATGATTTTTGCGGCCGTTGCGCTTTTAAAAGCAGGCGAAAGCTTTAAGCCCAAAAAGGGCAGTATGAAATATCTTATTATCCGCTCGGTTGCAGGGCTTACGGGTGTTTTCGGCAATTTCTATGCTCTTGGTAAAATAGATCTTTCCGATGCGTCAATGCTTAATAAAATGAGTCCGTTTTTTGCTCTCATTTTTTCGGCAATATTTATAAAAGAAAAGGTAAAGCCAAAGCAGGCGATTGCAATAGCGGGCGCATTTGCAGGCGCTCTGCTTATAATAAAACCTGCTTTCGGCAATGAAAATCTGCTTGCGTCAATGGCAGGCTTTGTCGGCGGAATGTGCGCAGGTGCGGCATATACATGCGTAAGATGGCTTGGCATAAAAGGCGAAAACGGCAAAGTAATCGTGTTCTTTTTCTCTGCATTTTCAACTGTTGTAACAGCACCGTATCTTATTTTCAATTATCATTATATGACGGCAGTGCAGTGGATTTTTCTTCTGCTTGCAGGCGTATGTGCGGCAGGCGGTCAGTTTTCAATAACGGCGGCTTATACTTATGCCCCGAGCCGTGAAATTTCTGTTTACGATTATTCACAGGTTGTGTTTGCCGCAATAGTGGGCTTTATTGTTTTCGGCGATGTGCCCGATATTCTGTCATTTATCGGTTATTTTGTAATCTGCGCAATGGCAATTTGGATGTTTATTTATAACAATAAACTTGAAAATCATAATTGTTGAATTGTAGGGGAGGGTCTCCGTGCCCTCCCGTTTATGTTTTATTATCCACAATATGTAGTGTAAAGTAAAAATACTTGCATTTTTGAAAATGTTGTGATACAATGGTGCTTGGAAAAATCTGAAAGGGGATTTTTATTTATGAAATGTCCATTTTGCGGTTGTGAAGAAAGTAAGGTTATAGACTCCCGTCCTACCGACGAAAATGAAAGAATACGCCGCCGCCGTGAATGTATTGACTGCGGCAAACGCTTTACTACATATGAAATTATTGAAGATGTTCCGATTATCGTTATCAAAAAAGATAAAAGCAGGGAAGTGTTTGACCGCAACAAGGTTTTAAAGGGTATGCTTCGTGCCTGTGAAAAAAGGCCTGTTTCCACCAATGAACTTGAATCGGCTATATCGCAGATAGAGGCTACACTTCAGTCTGCTACCGACAGAGAAGTTTCAAGCGTTTATATCGGCGAACTCATTATGGAAAAACTGCGTGAAATCGACGAGGTTGCCTATGTAAGATTTGCATCTGTTTATAAAGCATTTGATTCTGCATCATCGTTTATTGAGGAAATTTCAAAATTACAGTAAATAATGTAGGGGCCGATGCAAACCCTTTTGTCAACTTTGTTGACATTTCCCCTAACAGGGGAATAACATCGACCCGAAATAAAAAGGTTTGTGATTGTTCACAAACCTTTTTTTGTTAATAATTATATTCTTCTTTATCTCTGCCGTTTTTGTAAAAATTGTCAATAACAATTTTATATCGTTCATATGCTTTGGCAATGGCGTCTTCCCAGCTTATGTAAATGCTGCTCTGTGCATTTTTGCCGACCTGTTTTAATAGATTTTTGCTGTGCATAACGTTTTCAAGTTTGCTTGCTATATCATCGGCGCTGTCTTTGCAGAGAAAGCCTGTTTCATTGTCTTTAATGCCCTCTGCGGCACAGGAATTTTCAATCAGCAGTGACGGCGTAGCACACGATGCCGCCTCTCTTACAACAAGTCCGTTTGTATCAAAAGTTGACGGGAACAGCAGTAAGTCTGAAACAGCGTAGTATTTCTGTATCTTTTCACGGTCTAAAATTTTGCCTGTCCAGATAACTTTGTCTTTAAGATTCAGTTTTCTGTAAAGTCTTTTAATTGCGTGTTCGTCTGCTCCGAAGCCGAGAAGTATAAGCCTGAAATCCTGATTTCTGCTTTTTAAAATTTTGCACGCCTCAAAAATCTGCTTAATATTTTTATACCATATCATTCTGCCTGCATATATAAAAATGGGCACGTTTTCGGGCACGCCGAAATCTTTTTTTATGTTTTTTATTTCATCGTCGGAAAAATCTTTTTTCGGCATATCGCAGCCGTTGGGCATAACTATGTAATCGCCTGTGTAGCCGAGAATACGCAGACTTTCAGCTGTGCCTTCACTTGTTATCCAGACTTCGTCTGCACTGTTGATGTTGTTAAGAATAAACCGCCTTGCAAAATCCTTTGCCCATTTGGTGGGTACTCTTTTCTGAATGTCAAATTCATATTTTGTGTGGTATGTAAGAACGGTGGGAATTCTTTTTTTGCGGTTTACACATCTGAAATAATAACTTGTTGCAAGCGGTGCATGGCTGTGAAGCAAATCGAAATTGCGGTTAATAATTTCATAATGCAGTTTATCTTTAAAAGGCCAGCCAACGCTGTAGCCCTCTTTTGAAGGCACCCACCAACTTTTATATCTGAAAATTTCGTAAGGGTATTTGCTGTCCTGCTGATTGGGATTTTTCGGAGTGATTATAGACGCCTTGCAGTGATTTTTGTTAAGTACTGCGGCATAACTTTGGGCAACATTGCTTATTCCGTCTGTCGTAGGGGGGAAAGCGTCTGTGCCTATTGCAATTTTTAAATCTTCTTTCATAGTTTCTCCCG
>CABUAS010000004.1 GCA_902489595.1 uncultured Oscillospiraceae bacterium
CTCTGCGAAGCAGAAGCACCGACCGAGCCGACAGGTGAGACCGCCGACCCCTACTGTAGGGGCGGGTCTCTGCGCCCGCCCGTTATATCTCATCCTCAAAATAAACCTCAGGCTCCAATATTTTCTCAACTTCCTGCCCGTCAATCATATCTATGTACGAAGCAAATTCATAACCGAAGCATTCGCCGTTTTCAAAAATATCAAGAAGAGGAACGAGAACGAAACGCCTTTCCCTGATACGGGGGTGAGGAACTTCAAGATTTTTCGTGTTTATGTGCTTATCCTCGGCGAAAAGCAGGTCTATATCAAGAATTCGGGGACCGTTTGCAATGCCCCTTTTTCTGCCGAAACCGCTTTCAATACCAAGGCATAGGCCAAGCATTTCGTGCGGCTCAAGCTCGGATTCAACAAGCAGACAACAGTTATAGAAATTATCCTGACGGGCATAGCCGACAGGCTCTGTTTCATAAATTCCCGAACGCATTAAAACGTCTGTATAAGGCGTTAAATTAACGGAATTTATGCACTGCTCAATATTTTTCATACGGTCGCCGATATTGGTGCCGACACCTAAAACATATCTCATTTTTATCACCTTGTTCTTACAATATTTACTGCCACATACTCGAAATCCGCTTTCATCGGCGCTTCGGGTTTTTTTAATGTGAGGTCGATTTTCTGCACATCGGGGTACTCCTCAAAAATCGCATCCGACACCACCTGAGCGCATTTTTCAAGCAAATCATACTTTGTCTCGGTAAACACACGGCGCACGGTTTTAATAACCTTTGCATAGCTTACCGTATCGTTTACATCGTCGCTTGCACACGCCTTGTTGATGTTTACGTAAAGATCAATGTCAAAAACAAAATTCTGACCGTCTTCTTTTTCCTCGGGATTCACCCCGTGATAGGCAAATAATTTCAAGCCTTTGATTTTTATAATGTCCATAATGTCACCAATTTAGATTAATTATTATAATGTCATAATGTCAATTTGTATTTTATTTTTACGGTGCGTCAAGGGTGCGGGTGTCCGGTGGACACCTCTGCGAAGCAGAAGCACCGACCGAGCCGACAGGTGAGACCGCCGCACCCTACAATAATGATTGATGAATTTTTTCTCACAGCAAGGCTTTGACCGAAATTTATTCTAAGGAGCATATCGGGTATATGTGACTGAATAAATTTCGGGCTATAACGAAGCTGTGGGGAAAAAGACACAATCAGACAGCGCATCCGCCATATATATTCCCTGCTTTTCGTGCTCCACATCGTGAAGACGAATCACATTTACACCGCCTAAAATTGCGGCGGTATCGGCGGCAATATTGCCGTAAATACGCTCCTTCGGGCACTCCTGACCGCTGCCCTCTTTAATTACTCTTTTTCGGCTTGTTCCAAGCAAAAGCGGATAGCCTGACGGCTTGTATTTCTGCACATTTGCGATAAGCTCCATATCCTGTTTTCTTGTTTTGCCGAAGCCGATTCCCATATCAAAACAAATTTGATTTTTATTCACACCAAGCGAATCAAGTTCATCAATGCACTGATTAAAAAATGACGAAACCTCGCCGCAGCCGCCGTCACCGTTATGCATAACAACCCAGCCTGCACCGTGCTTTTTAACAATCTGCGCCATTTCGGGCGAAATCACACCCGAAACATCATTTATAATGTCTGCGCCTGCGTTTAAGGCGTTTTCGGCAACGAATGGATAAAAGGTATCAATGGAAACGGGCACCGATAATCTGCCGCTAAGCGCCGTTAAAACAGGTTTAAGGCGTGACCATTCCTCGGTATCGCTGATTTGCGAAAAACCCGGTCTTGTGGACTGTGCGCCGAAATCAATAATATCTGCACCCTGTTTTTGCATTAACAGAGCCGTTTCGACAGCTTTTTCGGGGCTGAAATTATCACCGCCGTCGGAAAAAGAATCGGGAGTAACATTTACAATGCCCATAATCAGCGTTTTTTTGCCGTATTCAATTTTATGATTTTTAGTTTGCCAAAACATATAATTCTCCGATTAAAGCGGGAGGGCACGGAGACCCTCCCCTACAGTAGGGGCAATTCACGAATTGCCCGTTTTTTATTTATCTAATAACGACAAAACCTCTGCCCTTGTTCTTGAATCCGATTTCATAATACCTCTGAGAGCCGAGGTTTGCGTTTTACTGCCCGACGCCTTTGCACCGCGGATAGACATACACATATGCTCTGCCTCAATGATAACGGCAACGCCCTTGGGATTGAGATTTTCTTCAAGAAAATCGGCAATATCGTGCGTCAGTCGCTCCTGCACCTGCGGTTTTTTTGCAAAATTATCAACAATTCGTGCAAATTTTGAAAGACCTATAATTTTGTTATCACTCGGAATATACGCAATATGCGCCTTGCCGACAAACGGCAGAAGATGATGCTCACACATTGATGCAAACGGAATATCACGCACGATAACCATTTCATCTGCCGATTTTTCATCAAATAATTTCAAATGCTGCTTCGGGTCTTCATTAAGACCGCTGAACATTTCTGCATACATTCTTGCAACACGCTTCGGTGTTTCTTTCAGTCCTGCACGCTCGGGATCTTCGCCCACTGCCTCAAGTATTTCATAAACTGCTTTTTCAATTTTTTGTAAATCCATAGTATCTCCATTATATACATATTTGTCCCCCTTATTAAAGGGGGAACGGTTGTTTACAACCGAGGGGAATTCAAATAAAACGAATCCCTCCACCGCAAGCGGTTCCCCTCCCTTTGACAAGGGAGGCACATTTTTTATTTTGAAAAATAGGCTCTTATATTTGCCAGCGATTCATCGCCGACAGTAAAATTATCATAACCGATTTCAACATTATAAACATTCACGCCTGTTGTATCGCTTGACAGAACTTTCATATTGTCAACACCCTGCGTAAAATTCTTAACCGTAATATTTGTTGAAGATTTTTCAATAAATGTATGAAAATACCGTTCTCTTTTTTCAAAATTTTCTTCATTTATCTGCTGTGAAAGGCTGTTCAGCAGAAATTCATTCACAGCGGAATAATTTTTTTCTTTTTCAAGATAATAGCGTATAAGCTTTATTGCCTTATCGCCGTCAAGGCTCTGTTCGCCCTCTTTGATTTTAATATTAAAGCCGTAGCGTGAAGTATCTTTATACTTAACATCTGCGCCGACAATATAATTAACTCTGCCGAGCAAATCAAACATATCACTGTAATTTTCGGAAGTTTCGTTGATATAATAATCAATGTTGATACCGAAATAATCAGACAGTGTATTCATCAGCCCTGCATCGCCCGAAGAAAGGTAAATTTCTTCAATCGTTTTGCCGTTCACAGACGTATTTTTATCAAATGTGCAGACTTTGTATGCAACAGCGTCCATATCAGCCTGAATTAAAGATGAAAAATACATTTCGTCGGTTTCACCGTTGTGCACAATAAAGAGATAATTCTGCTTGCCGCCGACTTCGGGCAGAATTTCTTCTTCTGCGGTTTCAAAAATTTCAACATTATCGGGTGCAAAAAATTTTTTTACCGAAAAATCATACTTAAAAGCAATAAAAGCGATAAAAACTGCCGTAAAAATCAACACAAAACAAAGTCCGCCGAGCAGAACACGCTGTTCAACATCTGATTTGAATTTTGTTCTGGGCAGATAAATATCGCCCCTGTGACGAAATATACGCAATTTTTTCACCTCGCCGTATGATTTTTTATTTATACCATCATTGACCACTTCATTATACATTACACTTTGCCATATTACAAGGTTAAATTTATTAACATTCTTTATATTGCCTATAATATGTATATAATATAAATATTTAAAATACCTATTGATTATATATATATTTAATGTTATAATAATATTATATGATATTTTACACATTTTTTTGTTGATGATATGGAAAACCTTGCAGGCTTCCCCTTAAGGGGAACAATCAGGAGGATTTTATGGAAACATATAACGATATATGGCAGGCAGTGCTTGCCTACTGCCACGGCAAAGTATCCGAAACGGGGTACAAATTATGGCTTACGCCTGTGGTAATAAGTGATTTTAAAGATAATAAATTCATTCTTCTTATGGAAAGCGCCGTTAAGAAAAAAATTGTTATGGAGCAGTACGGCAGGCTTATTGAAGAGGCTCTTGAGCAGGTGCTCGGTTTTAAAGTTGATGTGGAATATACATACACGCCGTCAATTTTTGATGAAGAAGAAACCGAAGAAAAAGAAAAAGATACTGTTTATGAAAATGAGCAGTTCACTTTTGCAACATTCATTGAGGGCCCGTCAAACAGATTTGCTTACAGAGCGGCGATTGCCGTGTCGGAAAATCCCGGCGGTATGTATAAAAGCGACAATTATCTGAATTACAATCCTCTTTTCATTTACGGCCCGTCCGGACTTGGCAAAACTCACATTCTTAACGCAATCTGCTGTGAAATCCGCCATCGTTTTCCCGAAATGAGAATTCTTTATGTTACGGCTGAAGATTTTGCAAACGAATTTATAAATGCTCTTGCAAAAAAGACGGCAGACGAATTCAGAAGCAAATTCAGAGATATTGATATTCTTCTTGTTGATGATATTCAGTTTATCGGAGGCAAGGACAGGACAGAAGAAGAATTTTTCCATACTTTCAACGCACTTGTTGAAAACGGAAAACAGGTAGTTTTAACTGCCGACCGTCCGCCGAAAGAAATTAAAAGTCTTACAGAACGCCTTTGCAGCCGTTTTGAAAAAGGACTTCTTGCAGATATTAAAATTCCCGAATATGAAACACGGTGTGCAATCATAAAATATAAAGCGCAGATGATAGGATTTGATATTCCGAATGCAGTTGTTGACTACGTTGCCGAGCGAATCAAAAAAAATGTTCGCCAGCTTGAGGGAATTACAACAAAAATGTTTGCTATGACCCAGCTTTCAGGCGAAAAAATAAATATTGCACTTGCACAGAAAGTAATTAAAGATGTTCTCAATGAAACTCAGCCGGTGCCTGTTACGATTGAAAAAATTGTTGAGGAAGTAAGCAGAACCGAGGGTATTTCCGTTGATGACATCTACGGTAAAAAGCAGAAAGCTGAAGTTACAAGGGCAAGAAAAATTTCAATGTATATAATTCGTGAAGTTACAGGCGCAAGTTACGAGGCTATCGGCGAGAAATTCAATAAGCATCATTCAACGGTTATGTATAACATTGAACAACTTAAAGATGATATGAATAAAGACAGCAGACTTAAAATTGTTGTTGAGGATATGGTAAATAATATCAAGAGTATGGAAGAATAAAAAATAAATAATGGATGATGAATAATGAAAAATGAATAATTTCGGTTTGATTGATTATAACGGTGCGTCGAGGACGCTTTACGAGCACCGTCCCCCTTTGTCACTTCGTGACATTTCCCCCACACTGTGGGGGAATCTTCCGCACCCTATGAAACACCGAAGGGGCAGGTCTCTGTGCCTGCCCGAAAAACACACATTTTTCAAAATATGACTACATTTAATTATATAAAAAATTTTCCACACTTTTTTCCTTTTCCACAATAAAATCTTTAACAATAATTGTTAAAGATAAAAATTTTCAACATTGTGCACAAATTTTACTGAAAATTTCAACAATAAAAAATTGCCGTTTTTCGGCATAAAATATAAGCTTATAAAAGTTTTCAACAATTTGCACAGCCTATATGATTAAGACTGAAAGATGACAGTAGTAAGATAAAATAAAATCTTTTTTTATTGTAGGGGTTAATGAAGGCATTAACCCGAAAAATAATAAATAAATTTACTGAAAGAAGGTTTTCTTTATGAAATTTACCTGCGATATTAAAAGTTTAAACGACGCCTGCAACAATGTAATGCGTGCAGTAAGCACAAAAGTTACAATTCCGACTATTGAGGGAATTCTGCTTGAATGCGGTTCTGACACATTAAGCTTAACAGGTTATGACTTTGAATTCGGTATTAATACAATATTAAGTGCAACTGTTGCAGAACCAGGCGCTATTGTTATAAATGCTAAAATTCTTTGCGATATTGTCAGAAAAATTTCAGGTCAGACCGTTATGTTTGAAGTAAACGGCACAAGCGTTCTTATTACAGCCGGCGCAAAGCAGTATAATATAAGCGGTATTGACGCAGAAGATTATCCGGAACTGCCGTCGGTTTCGGGCGGTTATCCTCTTTTCATAAATCAGGGAATTTTACAGCAGATGGTTTCTCAGACACTGTTTGCCGTTGCCGATAATGAAAGTTCAAAGCCTGTTCACACGGGTCTTAAATTTGAAATGACTCAAAATCAATTAAGGCTTATCGGTGTTGACGGCTACAGACTTGCAATACGCACCGAAACAATTAAATATGACGGTGAAGATGTTACATTTATCGTGCCTAAAAAGACTATTCGTGAACTTATCAAACTTATGGATTCAGACACCGATAAGGATATTTCAGTAAGTGTAGGCAGACGTCATATTGTTTTTGAAGTTGATAATTACAGTATTATAAGCCGACTTCTTGACGGTGATTTTCTTGATTATAACGCTGCCGTGCCGAAAACATCAAAAACAACTGTTTTAATTAATACAAGTGATGCGCTTGACTGTATTGAAAGCACAATTCCCGTTATTGAAAACAATGCCAAAAATCCTATAAGAGTGCTTTTTGATGCAGATGAAATGAGAGTTTCAACCGTTTCCGTGCTCGGCAGAAGTATTGACTATACGCACGCAAATGTAAGCGGTGAGCGTGTAGAGATAGGTTTTAATTCAAAATATGTGCTTGACGCTCTTAATGCAGCTGATACCGACCAGGTAAGAATTGAGCTTAACGGACCTGTAAGTCCCGTTAAAATTCTGCCTGTAAATGATGACAGTTATTTGTTCTTGGTATTGCCGATGAGACTGAAAAACGAGGTATAATAGCCTCCCTTTGACGAAGGAGGGAAACCGCTTGCGGTGGAGGGAGAGATATAGAAACGCTGCTGCCTACCCCTCCGTCATCTGCGGTGACACCTCCCCTGACAATGGGAGACAAATAGGATAATTATTATGAAATATAAATTAAAAATTGCAGAAAAGAAAACAGAAAAAATCAGAATAAACACTGATTTTATTAAACTTGACAGCCTGTTAAAATTTTCGGGTCTTGCAGAAACAGGCAGTATGGCAAAAATGCTTGTGCAGGACGGTAAAGTTAAAGTAAACGGTGAAATATGCACCGCCAGAGGCAAAAAAATTCGCAGCGGTGATACAGTTTCTTTCAGAAATATTAATTTAAAAGTTATTAATGAAAATTAACAGTATTGAATTTGAAAATTTCAGAAATATTGAAAAATTATCAATTAATTTTGACGATGTAAATATTATTTACGGTGAAAATGCGCAGGGAAAAACGAACCTTATTGAGGGTATTTATCTTTTTACGGGTGCAAAATCTTTCCGCAGTGTAAGAGATAAAGAACTTATTAAATTCGGCTGTGATTTTTCAAGGCTGAAAATTGATTTTATCAATAAAAACAGACTGCAGACGGCTGAAATTACGATAAAAAACAAGCGTGAGGCAACTCTTAACGGAGTGAAGAAAAAATCTCCTGTTATGCTCGGTGAAGAGATGAAAGCCGTTATTTTTAGTCCTGTTCATCTTTCAATGGTAAAAGACGGCCCTGAAGAAAGACGAAAATTTATTGACGGTGCATTGTGCCAGATTAAATCAAATTACAGAAATATTTTAAAAGAATATAACAAGGTGCTTTCTCAGAGAAATGCACTTTTGAAAGATATTGCAGTCAATTATTCACTTGCCGATATGCTTTATGTATGGGATAAAAGTTTTGCAAAATACGGTGCAAAAATTATTTATCAGCGGCAGAAATATATTGAGGCGCTTTTGCCGTATGCAAAAGAAATTTACGGCGGACTTTCAAACGGCAGAGAAGAAATTAACCTTGCTTTAAAAGGTTTTAAAAACTGTGAAAATCTTACTGCCGAAGAAATTGAAAATAAACTTATGATTGCCCTGCAAAACAACAGGCAGGCAGATTTAATTGCAAAAACAACGCTTATCGGTCCGCACAGAAATGATGTTGAAATTCTGATAAACGGCAATTCTGCACGAAAATACGGCAGTCAGGGTCAGCAGAGAAGCTGTGTGCTTGCGCTGAAGCTTGCCGAGGCGAGTCTGCTTCGTGAAAAAACGCAGGACGAGCCTGTTGCCCTGCTCGATGATGTGATGAGCGAGCTTGACGAAAAACGGCAGGATTATATTTTAAATCATATCAAAGACTGGCAGGTGTTTATTACCTGCTGTGACCCTGCCTCGGTTTTAAGACTTAAACAGGGCAAAACATTTCATATAAATGACGGAAAGGCAATTTAAAAGAATCCCCCTGTCACTTCGTAACATCCCTCTTTGACAAGGGGGACTGATTATCCTTATGACTTGCCTCCTTTGTTAAAGGGAGGGGGACCGCTTGCGGTGGAGGGATTAACGAAAAAAAATTATGTTCCTGCATCTCGGTGACTCAACAGTAGTCAATACAAAAGATATTATCGGCATTTTTGATATGGATACATCAACAGTGAATAAAGCTACACGTGATTATCTTAATCTTGCCGAGAAAAATAAAAAAATCGTATATGTAAATTATGATTTGCCGAAAAGCTTTGTTGTCACAACCGACAAAATTTTCGTTTGCCCGTTAAATACAAGCACATTGTATAAACGTGCAAAATAATGTGTTATGGAAAAATTAGTAAAGCGCAAAAAAATGCGTTTAAAAGATTTCGATTACAATTCAAACGGAATGTATTTTGTTACAATATGTGCACAAAATATGAAATACGTTTTTGGAATAATTGTAGGGTGCGGCGTCCTCGACGCACCGTATATGCAATACTCCGAATACGGCAAAATTGTAAAAAATCAAATAATCGAAATGAATAAAATATACGATAATATAAATGTAAACAAATTTGTTGTAATGCCTAATCATTTGCATTTAATTATTGAAATAAATAATATCGGCGGTGCGTCGGGGACGCCGCACCCTGCGAATTCGTTAATTTCATCGTTTGTCGGTACATTGAAACGATTTACAAATAAAAAAATCGGTAAAAATATTTGGCAAACCTCATTTTACGACCACATTATCCGTGATGAAGATGATTATTTAACAAAGGCACAATATATCGAAAACAATCCTGCAAAATGGACTGAAGACAAATATTACATTACATAATACAGACAAAGGAGTATCAATATGTCTGAAGAAAATAAAACAATATTAGAAGAAGAGGATATTGACACTGTTGTTACGGAAGAATATTCCGAAAACAGTATTCAGGTGCTTGAAGGGCTTGAGGCTGTAAGAAAGCGCCCCGGTATGTATATCGGCTCGCAGGGTCCCCGTGGTTTGCATCACCTTGTTTATGAAATTGTGGACAACTCTATTGACGAGGCGCTTGCAGGCGTGTGCACTCATATTGAGTGTGATATTCTGCCTGACAACATTATCGCAGTTCGTGATAACGGCCGTGGTATTCCCGTAGGTATCAATGAAAAAACAGGTCTGCCTGCCGTTACGGTTGTTCTTACCGTGCTTCACGCAGGCGGCAAATTCGGCGGCAGCGGCTACAAAGTTTCGGGCGGTCTGCACGGCGTTGGTTCATCTGTTGTAAACGCTCTTTCTGAATGGCTTGAGGTTGAAGTTACGCAGAACGGTCATATTTATTCACAGCGTTTTGAGCGCGGTAAGCCTGTTAATGATTTGCATATTATCGGCGATGCAGACGGCCACGGCACGCTGATTAAATTCAAGGCTGACGGCGAAATTTTTACCGAAACAACTGTTTATGACTATGAAGTTCTTTCACGCAGACTGCGTGAACAGGCATTTCTTAACGCAGGTCTTTCCATTACCCTTTCAGATAAGAGAGAGGACGACCCCGAATTTCAAAAAAGTGAAGTTTACTGTTATGAGGGCGGTATAAAATCTTTCGTTGAATACATAAATAAAACACGCGGCTACAACCCTGTTCAGGACGAAGTTATTCATATTTCCACCACGAAAGAGGACAGGTCTGCCGAAGTTGCAATCTGCTATAATGACGCTTATAATGTTAATCTTTTATCGTTTGCAAACAATATCAACACTGTTGACGGCGGTACTCACGAGCAGGGTTTCAAGCGTGCGCTGACCCGTGTTTTCAATGATTACGGCAAAAAATATAATATTCTTAAAGACAGCGATAAAAAGCTCTCGGGCGATGACGTTTTAGAGGGCTTAACGGCAGTCATCAGCGTTAAGCTTACCGACGCACAGTTTGAGGGACAGACTAAGGGCAAGCTCGGCAACACAGATATAGCAGGCCTTGTTTCATCGCTTGTTTATGATAAACTGATGACCTATTTTGAGGAAAATCCGCAGACTGCAAAAACGCTTCTTAATAAAACACTTGACGCATCAAGAGCAAGAGAGGCAGCACGAAAAGCAAGGGAAAGCGCAAGGCGCAAAAGTCCGCTTGAAAGCAATTCACTGCCCGGCAAGCTTGCCGACTGCATTTCAAACAACCCCGAAGAATGTGAACTTTTCATCGTCGAGGGTGACTCGGCAGGCGGTTCTGCAAAAGACGGTCGAGATAAGGTTCACCAGGCAATTCTTGCCCTCTGGGGTAAAATGCTCAATGTTGAAAAAGCAAGGCTTGACAAGGTTTACGGCAACGAAAAGCTGACGCCTATTGTGCAGTCGCTTGGCACGGGAATCGGCGAGGATTTCAATATTGAAAAGCTTCGTTATCATAAAATCGTTATTATGGCGGATGCCGATGTCGACGGTTCGCACATCAGAACGCTTCTTCTGACCTTCTTTTTCCGCTTTATGCGTGAAATTGTTGAGGGCGGCTATGTTTATCTTGCTCAGCCGCCGCTTTTCAAGGTAAGCAAGGGCAAAAAGAGCGTTTATGCATTTTCAGATGAAGAAAGAGATAATTATATAGCAGATATGGGCGGTCAGTGTGACGTTCAGCGATATAAAGGTCTTGGTGAAATGGACCCCGACCAGCTGTGGGAAACTACAATGGACCCCGAGTTCAGAACGATGAAGCGTGTTACGGTTGAAGACGCCCAGCACGCCGACGAAACCTTCAGCATTCTTATGGGCGACAATGTAGAGCCCCGCCGTGAGTTTATAGAGAAGAATGCGAAGTATGTTCAGAATCTTGATGTTTGATTTTTGATTGTGTCTTTTTCCGATTCGTTTTCGACCGCCCACAGTGTGGGATAAAGGGAGAAAAAAGAATTTGCAGCGGTCAAAATTTATGAGCACATTTATGTGCGATAATAAATTTTGGGTACCGCAATCCGTATTACTGCGTTATCGAAAAAATCCATCAATCATAGTTTTTATATATTTTATTTTGTAGGGGTCGGCGGTCTCACCTGTCGGCTCGGTCGGTGCTTCTGCTGCGCAGAGGTGTCCACCGGACACCCGCACCCTCGACGACCCGCAAACGGTGAGCGGACGACCCGTAATATAATCAATCAAACCGAAATTATTCATTTTTCACTATTCATTATTAATTATTCATTCGGGCAATCTGCCCACTACATTGGCAAGGAGAGATGATAATGCCAAAAGAAAATACAATTCGTTACGATAATCAAAAAATTACAGACATTGAAATCAGCAAGGAAGTGCGTGAGGCGTTTCTTGATTACTCGATGAGCGTTATTGTTCAGCGTGCTCTGCCTGATGTGCGTGACGGTTTAAAGCCTGTTCACCGCCGAATTCTTTACACAATGTTTGAAAACAGTCTGTATCCCGAAAAGCCTTACCGTAAGTGCGCAGACACGGTCGGCGCCGTTCTCGGTAGGTATCATCCGCACGGTGACGCCTCTGTTTATGACGCTATGGTGCGTCTTGCGCAGTGGTTTTCTATGCGTTATACGCTTGTTGACGGTCACGGCAACTTTGGTACGATAGACGGCGACCCTGCCGCTGCTTACCGATACACCGAGTCAAGAATGAGCAAAATCAGTATGAAAATGCTTGCCGATATTGACAAGGATACCGTTGATTTTGCACCGAACTATGACGACCGTTTAAAAGAACCCACCGTTCTTCCTACCAGAATACCGGCACTTCTTATCAACGGCTCAAGCGGTATTGCCGTTGGTATGGCTACAAATATTCCGCCGCACAACATTAAAGAGGTTATCGGCGCAGTTAATTATATGCTCGACCATAAGGACGCAGGTCTTGAAGAAATTATGCAGTTCATCAAGGGTCCCGACTTCCCCACCAAAGGAATTATTATGGGCACCAAGGGCATAAAAGAGGCTTATGCAACAGGCAAGGGCAAAATTTATCTGCGTGCAAGAGCGGAAATCGTTGAAGATAAAAACGACCGCTATAAAATCGTTGTTACCGAACTGCCGTATCAGGTTAACAAAGCAAGGCTGATTGTAAGCATTGCCGATCTTGTTAAGGATAAAAGGCTTGAGGGCATTGCTGACATCAAGGATTATTCAGACAGGCGCGGTATTCACATCGAAATTGTCTGCAAACGTGATGCAAATGCACAGGTTGTGCTTAATAATCTCTTTAAGATGACTCAAATGCAGGTAACTTTCGGTGTTATTATGCTTGCGCTTGTGGGCGGAGTTCCTAAAATTCTTACTTTGAAAGAGGTTCTTCAGCAGTATATCGACTTCCGTGAAGAAGTTATAGTGCGCAGAACGAGGTATGAACTTAAAAAAGCACAGGATAGGGCACATATTTTAGAGGGTCTTGCACGTGCGATTGACATTGTTGACGAAATTATTGCAACAATCCGTGCCTGCAAGGGCGGCAAATCCGAGGCAAAGCAGGCTCTTATTGAAAAATTTGAGTTTGACGATGTTCAGGCAACGGCTATCGTTAATTTCCAGCTCGGTCAGCTTGCCGGTCTTGAAATTGAAAAGATTATGAATGAATTGAACGAAATTCACGCAAAAATTGCCGATTTTCAGGACATTCTTGCTCATCAGGAGCGTGTTTACGGTATAATCAAGGAAGAGTCTGACGAAATTATCGCAAAATTCGGCGATGACAGACTTACCGAAATCACTGCAATGACAGGCAGTGTTGAAGATGAAGACCTTATCCCTGTTGAAGAATCTATCCTTACGCTTACCAATATGGGTTATATGAAGCGTATGACGGTTGATACATACAAGGCGCAGAACCGAGGCGGCAGAGGCATTATGGGAATGAGCCGCCGAGAAGAGGATTTTGCGAAAACAATGTTCTCCTGTTCTTCACACGATGTGATATTTATTTTCACAAACCGCGGCAAGGTATTCAGAAAAAAAGCGTATGAAATCCCTGCATCTTCAAGAACGGGCAAGGGTATGAACGTTGTGAATCTGCTTCCGCTTGAAAAGGGCGAAACTGTTTCCGCCATGGTTAAAATTCCGAAAGAGGAAGAAAGAAAATACCTTTGTATGGTTACGAAAAACGGTATCATCAAGAGAACAGACATTAACGAATACAGCCATATCCGCCAAAGCGGTATTATTGCAATTAATCTTGACGAGGGCGATGAGCTTGCTTATGTTGAGATTACAGACGGCAAGCGTAAGCTTGTTGTTGCAACGCACGACGGTATGAGCATATGCTTTGATGAAAACGATGCAAGACTTATCGGCAGAACGGCAAGAGGTGTTAAAGCTATTGCGCTTGATGAGGGCGACTGGGTAGTCGGTTTCTCGGCGTCGCTTGACGGCTATACACTGCTCACCGTTTCCGAAACAGGCTTCGGCAGAAAGAGCAGCTTTGACGATTACCGTGTTCAGTCACGAGGCGGCAAGGGTTTGATTAACTACAGAACGGCGCAGTACGGCAAGGTTGCAATGATTGCAAGCGTTACCGAGGATGACGATGTTATTATGATTACAACAGACGGTATTGTTATCAGAACGCATATCGACCAGATTTCAACATTCCAGCGACCCGGCAAGGGCGTTAAGGTTATGAAGGTCAACGATGGCGAGCGTGTTGCCACAATCTCCGTTGTCGAACGCCTTGAAGAGGACGAAGAAGCACCTCAGGAAACCGAAGAAACCGAAACCACCGAAGAATAATATTTGTATATATAATTGAATAATTTGTAGGGGAGGTTATTCCCCTGTTAGGAGACTCCCCTAATAGGGGAGATGCCACGCAGTGGCAGAGGGGTCTGCCGTCTGCGGCTGAGCAAAAATGTCTGCGTAAGCAGACAAAAGGGTCTGCCGAATTGCAAATTCTCCGTGCCCTCCCGCAATATAATAAAAAAATCGAAATTGTTCATTATTTATTTTATCGGGCAGGCGCGGAGACCTGCCCCTACGGTGTTGTAATAATATAATCAACCAAACCGAAATTATTCATCATTCATTATTCATTTGGCGGAGCGTAATGCTCTGCTTTTTTTATTTATTTTTTAAACTTTTTATTAATTTGTTGAAAATTCGGCGGCTATAATATATAATGTTTGTGATTTTGTTTTGAAAAGGGGGACAAAAAATGAGCAACCCTTCTTACGATGTTGATGATATTTTGAACGAGGTAAGAAAAAGAAGAGAAGAGCAGGAAGCAAAAATCAAAGGCACCGCAGAGGAGAAAAAGACTTCAAAGCCTGCCGAAAAACCGCATAATAACGGTAAAAATGCAGAAAATGTTTCCGTTGATATAAAAAATGAACAGCCTGAAAAAAAAGAAAGGGTTCAGACAATTTTTGCTGAAAAAAAAGCAAATGATTCTGCCGAAGTGGATTTGTTTTCTTTATCGGACAGTTATGAAGACCCCGAGCCGCTTAAAAAATCAAAGGCTGAAAAAGAAAAAGCAAAAAAGAAAAAGAAGAAACTCAATACGGCGGCAACTGTTTGTATAATCATTGCCGTGCTTGCCGTAATTGCAGGCATTGCCGCGGCTGTTGTGCACTACAACAATCTGCTTGACGACGCTACAAACACGCCGGAACCTGTGGAATCAACTGAAGAATGGCACGGTATGGACAAGCTGGTTGAGGATTTCATCCCGATTACCGAGGATTCGGCGAAAAATGTTTCATCGTACAAGGATATGGTGAAAAAATGGTATTACAACGGTACGCCTGTTTCGTCAACCCATGTGCTTAACGTTCTGCTTATCGGCGAGGACACCCGTGACGAGGAAATTACAGACGAGGAAACCCGCGCCGATTCGGCAATTATTGCCAGCGTGAATGTTGACACGGGCGAGATTGTGCTCACTTCAATTCTGCGTGACGCTTATTGTTACTGGGAATCCACCGAGGGTGACAAAAAGAGCGGCAAATACGGCAAAATCAACGAATCTATGATGGACGGCGGCATTGACTGCTATATCAGAACCGTTGAGCATATGTATAAAGTAAACATAGATAATTACGTAATAGTAAATTTCAGCAGTTTTGAGAATATTATTAACACTCTCGGCGGTGTTGACGTTGAGATGACCCAGAAGGAAATCAACGAAATCAACAATCATCAGAAAAGATACGACCATGTGCGTATTGACGGCGAGCCCGGTCTGCTGCACCTGAGGGGCGACGAGGCAATCGCTTACTGCCGAATCAGAAAAATAGATTCGGACGGCGCTCGTGCCGACAGGCAGAAAACAGTGCTTTTACAGCTTTTCAAAAAGGCAAAAGAGGCGTCAAGTATTAAGGTTGTAGAAGTTGTAAGCGAACTTCTGCCGTATGTTAAGACGGGATTTTCAAAGAAAGAGATTATTTCGATTGCAAAATATGCACTTTCGCACGGCTGGCTGCAGTATCAGACGCAGACTTACACTGTGCCCGACGATAATGGAGCAACCGACGAAAACGGCAAAACGATAAAATACTGCGTCGGCGGTAATTTCTACGGCGCATGGATATGGAAAGTGGACTACCCGCTCTGCGCTCAGGTCACACAGCAGAAAATCTACGGCAAAACGAATATCACTTTGGCGGAGAACCGACCGAAGTTTGATAAATTAAAGTAAAAATGTTTCGGGCAATTCGTGAATCGCCCCTACGGTGTTACATTGTAGTGGAGGGTCTCCGTGCCCTCCCGTTAAATTAAATAAACCGTTTTTTGGAGGGTCTCTGTGCCCTCCCGTTAAATTTTAAAGATAGAAGGTCTTAAAATGCCTGCAATTACGACAATTTCGGGATTTTTAATCAGAATGATGATTGCAATTCTGCTTGGTGCGCTTATCGGCACGGAGCGTCAGCTGACAAAACATTACACCGGAATTATAACCACGATTATTGTTTGCGTGGGCAGTTTTGCTTTTGCAAGTTTCGCCTTTCTTGTAGGAGATGCGAACAGAGATATTACACGAATTGCCGCACAGATTGTTTCGGGTATAGGTTTTCTCGGCGCAGGCGTTATTCTGAGTGACGGCACAAAGGTTAAAGGCATAAACACCGCCGCCACCGTGTGGGCGTCTGCCGCAGTCGGCATACTGTGCTGTATTGACAAAATGTGGTATGCGGTTGCCGTTGCGCTTGCAATTCTTATCACCCACCTTGCACTGCACCCCGTTGTTGAATACATTGAAAAGAAACGCCGTTACGACAAGAAAAAGCAGGAAAAGACGGAAGAAACTTTTTACAGAATTTCGATTATCTGCGACGAGGATCATGCCCCCGAAATTAAGGAAAAATTGATTAAAAAAATCAGCGAAACAGACGATGTTTTAATGCGAAAGCTTCAGACGGGCGGTCAGACAGACGGAAATGTCAAGGTCAAAGCCGACATTTCCACCAAAACGAAAAACAACGAACTTGTTGAAAGTCTTATCGTTTATCTCGGCACGAACAATGATATTATCTCGGCAGGCTGGAAAAACAGCGATTGATTGTGTCTTTTTCCTCATAGCGTCGTTATAGTCTGAAATTTATTCAGTCACATATACCAGATATGCTCCTTAGAATAAATTTCAGCCAAAGCCTAGCTATGAGAAAAAATCCACTAATCAATTTAATGTGTTTTTAATATTTCGTAGGGGTCGGCGTCCTCGACGACCCGTAATATAATCAATCAAAGCGAAATTATTCGTTTTTCATCATTCATTATTCATTAAACAAAAAACGCCTCGGATTTCCGAAGCGCTTTTTTTGGTGATTTCTATTATTATTTAATCATTGATTCGGGTGCTGTGTCCACAACCTCCAATTTATTTGCCTGCGACCAAAGCGACGGCGTAATTCTGAGTTTAAAGCCGTAGCCTGCGTCCATCTGCCAGTGTGCCATAGGCGCTTCGGGAAGACCGTAGCATGAAAGAATTGTCATAAGCACGCCTGCATGGCCTACTATCGCCGCCTCGGTTGTGCCTGTTTTAAGCAGACCCTCAACAATTTTTTCAAACGCCGAGCACACACGCTGAATAAATTCGGCGTTGCTTTCACCGTAGGGCGGCCGTGCGTGGATATCCCCTCTTATCCAGTTCAGAAAATCCTCGTTATTTTCAAGGTCTTTCGCCGTGCACTCCTCAAACTCGCCGAAATTATATTCAATAAGGTCATTTATGACAAGCGGATTGTTTTGAGGAAACATAATGTTTGCCGAATCTATGCACCTTTTGAGCGGACTTGAAAACACAGCCGAAACAGTCGGATAATGATACTTTGCCTTTATGCTTTTCAGCGTCGATATACTATCCATAGTGAGCGGATAATCTGTATGCCCAATATACTGTGCGTTTAGATTTCCTTTTGTCATTCCGTGACGAAATAAATAGATTGTGTAACTTTTCATTTTCTTATCTCCGTTTTTAAGCCAAAAATTACAAAATGTTTACAAAGAGTAATTTTGCTTTACTTTTTTTATTATGTCCTGTATAATACAGTTTGTATAATAGATGTTGCGTTACGGCGGGTCGATGTGGTCATCGACCACTACAAAGTTAATATTACGTTTTGTAGGGTGCGGCGTTCTTGCCTGTCGGCTCGGTCGGTGCTTCTGCTCCGCAGAGGTGTCCGCCGGACACCCGCACCCTCGACGCACCGTTTTGGGTGGATATTATCCGCCCGTTATTATTGTTTAAAATATTTTACGTCGTGTTGAAAAGGTAGTTTATTATGAGCGAAAAAGAAAGTAAAAGTACGAAATTTGCCGAAATTCTTTGCAGATTAAGAAAAGAAAGAGGCTGTTCACAAAAAAAAGCGGCAGGTGATCTCGGTATCAGTCAGGCGCTTTTGAGCCATTATGAAAAGGGAATCCGTGAATGCGGCCTTGATTTTGTTATAAAATGCAGTGAGTATTACGGTGTTACAACCGATTATCTGCTCGGCGTTTCAAACAGCAGATACGGTATGGACGAAAATTATTTTGCAAAATATTCCGCCAACGATAACGGCGAGGCTCTTGCAAATCTTACGCAGGCAACAAAAATGATGATTGACACTGCCGTTGCCTCTGCTTCTGACGTTACCGAATATCTTAACGATTATTACACGCTCTGTGTTTACCGCGGTGCGCTCACGCTTGCCAAAGCAGGCGTTCTTCCTGCCGAAATGTTCAGGCTGGACAGCACACTCGGCCACGAGCTTGCCTCTGCGGCGATTGCCGTGCTTGACGCCCGTTTTGCGTTTATTGAAGATAAGTCACGCAAAGGCACAGAGGATTTGAACAACACCGCCCTGCATCTTCTTATTGAACAGGCTGAAGAATATATAATGAACAATTTCATCTGATTGTGTCTTTTTCCGTTATACTGCGTTATCGGCAAAATTCCGCTCGGTCACATACAACACGTATGCTCCCGTCGACGAAATTTTCCCTCTGCCTTGTCTAACGAAAAAATTCACTAATCAATTTAATGTATAATAACGGGCAATTCGTGAATTGCCCCTACGGTTGTATTTATAGGCTCCCTTGTGTAAAGGGAGCTGTCGCATTTGTGCGACTGAGGGATTGTTTTATTTTTTCTTTTTTACAATTTCAACTGCTCATTTTTACTTTCAATATATTTCAATATGATTGCCGTTGATTTTTCAGCGGCAATTTTTTTGAACTGGGGATAATCCATCTGTGCGTTTTCATCTCCCCCGTCGCTGATTGAGCGCAGAACGCAGAACGGCACACCGTTTGCTTTGCAGACATGGCCGACTGCGCCGCCCTCCATTTCACCGCAGACTGCGCCGAAATTCTCTTTTATCATCGTTTTTAGATTTTCATCTGCAATAAACGTGTCACCGCTTGCGATTATGCCGCGGTGAATTTTTTCGCCCGAATTTATGGCAATTCTTGCAAGCGAGTCGCTGATATTTTTATCTGTTTCCACACGAATCGTATTCAGCCCGTTGATAAAGCCTCTCGGCTCGCCGAGTGCAGTAATATCAATATCATACTGCACCACGGAATCGGCAATGACGATATTTTTTATAACAACATTGTCGGCAAGCGAACAGCCGACGCCGACGTTTATGATTTCATCAACATCAAAATTATCTATCATAGCCTGTGTGCACAGCGCAGCATTTACCTTGCCCGGTGCACATACTGCCGTAACAACCATTACGCCGTTTATATAGCCGCACGTGAATTCCACGCCCGCCAGCATTGTTTTTGCAGGTGCTTCGATTTTTGATTTTATATTGATTATTTCGATGTCCATTGCGCCGATTATACCGAGCATATGTATATCACTCCTGATAAAACTGTTTGTGATTGGCGGTGCGTCGGGGACGCCGCACCCTACGTGAAAAAATATATCATAAATGTATCGTTGGGGTTGAAAAAATTCTCACCACAACATATGGTATTATTATAATATATAATTGTTAAAATTACAAGATTTATTAAACTTTTTATTGACAATGTGTGCTTTATTATATTATACTATTATGCGTTAATGTGGATTATTGCAGTTAAAGCAATTTTTACACGTATTTTGCCTGCACTATACCGTGCAGAGAATATAAAGATTAAGACCAGTTTAGTCTGTGAAAGGTAGTGAATTATTAATGAAAAGAACATTTCAGCCAAAGAAGAGACACGCAAAGATGGAGCACGGCTTCAGAAAGAGAATGTCAACAAGAAACGGCAGAAAAGTATTGGCTCGCCGCCGTGCTAAGGGCAGAAAGCAGCTTTCTTACTAAGATAAGAAGGGATTTGTGTGAAAAGTAATACCTTAAAAGAAAACAAGGATTTCCGCAGGCTTTACTACCGCGGAAAAAGTGAGGCGTCGCCCGTTCTGGTTACCTATGTTATGAAAAACCGCCTCGGTTTTACAAGAGTGGGCATAACAAGCGGTAAAAAAATCGGCAATGCCGTAAAAAGGAACCGTGCAAGGCGTGTTATAAGAGCGGCTTTTGCTCAGTGTGAGGACAGGCTTTCGGGCAGTTTTGACGTCGTTTTTGTTGCAAGAACTAAAACGACAGAGGTTAAAATGCAGGATGTTTTTGCCGATATGGAAAAACATTTGTCGAAAATGGGGGTAATCAGATGAAAAATCCCCTTAAAAAACTGGCGTTGTTTCTTATACGCACTTATCAGGTAACGCTCAGTCCACGCTTTTCAGGCGGTGCGTGCAGATTTACACCCACCTGCTCACAGTATGCGATTGAAGCGATTGAAACCCACGGTCTTATCAAAGGCAGTGCCCTCGCCTTTTGGAGAATTTTAAGGTGCAATCCTTTTTGCAAGGGCGGTTACGATCCCGTTCCGCCGAAAAAATAAAAATCTAAGGATAACAAATAATGAATGAAATATTGTTAAATCCTATAGCGCTTGCCGCATCAGGCATGAATCTTTATGAAAAAGTTTTGTTTCCGCTTTACTGGGTATTCGGTAAGGCAATGGGATTTCTTATGGACTTGCTTAACAATAAGTATTTCCTTGCCATTGTAATTTTTACCGTAGTAACCCGTCTTATTCTGCTTCCGCTTAATGTTAAGCAGCAGAAAACGGTGGCAAAAACCTCAAGACTTCAGCCTAAAATTCAGAAAATTCAGAAAAAATACGAAAATGTAAAAGATCCTCAGGCCCGTGCAAGAATGAACGAAGAAATGCAGGAACTGTATCAGAGAGAAGGTCACAACCCGATGAATATGGGCTGCGGTCCTATGATTTTTCAGATGCTGTTTCTTATGGGTATCGTAGGAATTATCTATTATCCGCTTCGCTACGTGCTTGGAATGAATAATTTTAATGATTATTCAGAGCAGTTGATGGAACTTATAAAGGGCTTTGGCTATAACGGCGCTTATGTTCAACTCGGCGTGCTTGAATACTGGGTTCAGTTTAAAGACCAGATTATTGCAGCCGCTCCCGAACTGTTTACACCTGACAAGATTGAGGCTATTGAGGCTTTCCGCTCAGGCGTTTATATCGGCAGTCTTGATATGACGGCCGTTCCGCACTGGAAAGACGGCATTATTGTTATAATTCCGATTATCTCGTTTTTAACATCACTGCTTTCAACGCTTGTTTCAAGCCTGATTCAGAAGAAAAACAACCCGGCAATGGGTCAGCAGATGAGCCAGATGATTATCATGATGCTTATGATGCCGCTTTTCTCATTGTTTATTGCTTTTAAACTTCCTGCGGCAGTAGGTTTTTACTGGATTGTATCTAACGTTGTGGCAATTTTACAGCAGTTATTTATTGCGAAATTTTATCCTCCGAAGCGCTCACAGGCAAGAGTTATGATTGAAAACACTATTGAGCGCCGTTCACGTGAGGACAGTATAAAAAGAATTAAATAATTATTCAGGAGAAATTATCATATGATAAAAGAATATATCGGCACAGGCAAAACTGTTGAAGATGCAATAGAACACGCCAAAGCCGGACTTAATGCTCCTGCGCTTGCTGATGTAAATATTGAAGTTATTCAGATGCCCAAGAAAAAGACGCTCGGTCTTTTCGGCGGCAAAGACGCAGAAGTTAAGGCGTGGTATGACGACGGCAGGAAAGAGAAAAAGCCTGCCCCGAAAAAAGCGCCTAAAGAGAGAGCAGTGAAAAAGCCTGCTGTTAAAAAAGAGAGCAGACCTGCTCAGAAACAGCCTAAACCTGTTCATGAAAAAGTGCAGGAAAAGGAAGCCGTTTCTGAAAACATTTCAGATATTGATACTTCGGTTGCAGTTAATTACCTTAAAGAAATTCTTAAAGGTTTCGGCGCAGACGACGCTGTTGTAACTGCAAAAATCAACGATAATGTAGTTGAAATGGAAGTTCAGTGTGAAGATTACGGCATTATTATCGGCAGACGAGGCGAAACACTCGATTCACTTCAGTATCTTACGAGCCTTGCGCTTAAAAGAAGCTGTGACAGATATGTGCGTGTAACAGTCAATATCGGCAATTACCGTGAAAAGAGAATGGACACGCTCACAAATCTTGCAGTTAAAAACGCAAATTACGTTTTAAGAACGGGCAGAAGATATACTTTTGAGCCGATGAACCCGTATGAAAGAAGAATTATTCATACTGCCGTAAGCGGCATTGACGGTGTTGAATCGCTTTCAGTCGGCTACGGACAGGAGAGAAAAGTTATCATTCAGCCTGAGGGCGGCGTTAAATACCGTCCGAGAAGAAATTCGGGTTACAGAGACAGTTCTTCTTCATCAAGAACAACTGCACCTGTGGGTACAGCACCAAAGGCAGACCGTGCAGACTTGCCGAAATTCGGTAAAATTGAAATTAACAGGGATTAATTTTATTGAATGACGACGGAAGTTTTTATTTCCGTCGTTTTTCGATATTTTTTATTTAAACGGGCAATTCGTGAATTGACTATTATCGGTTTTATTAATTACGGACCGATGTGGTCATCGGTCCCTACAAAATATCAATAACGTTTCGTAGGGCGGGGTGCCCTCACCCCGCCGAAATATAATTAATCAAACCGAAATTATTTATTTTGCAAATGAAAGGAGCCATTACAATGAAAACAATCTGTGCAATCGCCACAGGCAGCAGTGCCGGCGGTATCGGCGTAATCAGAATAAGCGGCGACAATGCACTCGCAGTTGCAGACCGTGTTTTTATTGCGAAAGACGGCTCAAAACTTTCAGACCTCGGCGGCTACAGGGCAAAATTCGGCAGTGTGATTATAGATAATCAGAAGTCGGACGATGCTGTGGCGCTTGTTTTTCGTGCACCGAAAAGTTACACGGGCGAAGATGTTGTTGAAATTTCTGTTCACGGCGGAATTTTTATTGTTGAAAAAACTTTGGAGGCTACTCTCAGTGCAGGCGCAGAACCGGCAGAGGCAGGCGAATTCACAAAGCGTGCGTTTTTAAACGGCAAAATGGACTTAACGCAGGCTGAAAGCGTTGCCGATTTGATTTCTGCGCAGGGTGAAACCGCTCTGCGTGCATCATATAATGCACTTCAGGGTTCTTTGAGCAATAAAATTAATAATGTTCTTGAAAATCTTATGGACTGCTCTGCGCTTATGGCGGCGTGGGTGGATTATCCCGATGAGGAAATCGAGGAGTTATCCCCCGAAAATCTGATTGAAACACTTGAAAACGCAAAAGCGGATTTGACATCGCTTGTTGATAATTACGACAGCGGTCAGGCAATGTTACAGGGTATCGACACCGTTATTGCAGGCAGACCGAATGCAGGAAAATCGACTCTGATGAACGCACTTTCGGGCAAAAACAAGAGCATTGTTACGCAGATTGCAGGCACAACACGTGATATTGTTGAGGAAACGGTGCGCCTCGGCACGCTTGTTCTTCACCTGAGCGATACGGCAGGAATCCGTCAGTCAAACGATATTGTTGAAAGCATAGGTGTTCAGCGTGCGCTTGATAAAATTGACAGCGCAGTGCTTGTTATTGCCATGTTTGACAGCTCTGTTCCGCTGAGCGAAAATGATTATGAACTGATAGAAAAGTGCAGGGGCAAAAAAGCCGTTGCGATTATCAATAAAATCGACCTGAACTGCAAAACGGACACGGCGGTTATTGAAAATGCGTTTTCAAAGGTGCTTTATATGAGCGCAAAAAATAATGACGGCGTCTGTGAGCTTGAGGGCGCAGTTAAAGAACTTCTTGCCGTTGATTCGTTTGATGCGTCAGCGCCGATGCTCGCAAATCAGCGCCAGAAGCAGTGCGTTAAAAATGCACTCGGGCATATTGATGAGGCACTTTCGGCATCACTTTCCGGTCTGACCTATGACGCCGTAAATGTTATGATAGACAGTGCAGTTGATGATTTGCTGATGCTGACGGGCAGAAAGGCAACAATCGAAATTGTAAATAATATATTCAGTAAATTTTGTGTCGGTAAATAATTGTGTTATTGATAAATCGGCGGGAGGGCACGGAGACCCTCCCCTACAAAATTGTCATAATGTTATAATAAATTCTGATATTAACCATTCCGTAGGGGTCGGCGTCCTCGACGACCCGCAAATCAACAAATAATCCTCGTAGGGGTCGATGCCCACATCGACCCGCAATAAAATCACAGGTGTGAAAGCTATGAAATATTTTGCAGATACATATGATGTTATCGTTATAGGCGCAGGCCACGCAGGCATTGAGGCAGGTCTTGCCTCGGCTCGCCTTGGCTGTAAAACCGCCGTGTTTACAATTAATCTTGACTGGATCGGCAATATGCCGTGCAATCCGTCAATCGGCGGAACGTCAAAAGGTCACCTTGTGCGTGAGATAGATGCCCTCGGCGGCGAAATGGGCAGAATGGCAGATAAGTATTCACTTCAGAGCCGTATGCTTAACCTCGGCAAAGGTCCTGCCGTTCATTCTCTGCGTGCGCAGATTGACAGGCGTGAGTATTCCAAGGGTATGAAGCACGTTATGGAGCTTCAGGAAAATCTTGACGTTCGCCAGGCTGAAATTCTTGATTTGTATAAAGATGACGATAATCTGTGGGCAGTCACCACCAAGCTTGAGGCGGTCTACACTGCCAAAGCCGTAATTCTTGCCACGGGCACTTTTCTCGGAGGCAGAGTTTATATCGGCGATGTTTCATACGAAAGCGGCCCCGACGGTATGTTCCCCGCAACTGAACTTTCAAAGGCGCTTTATAAACTGAACATTCCTCTGCGCCGTTTCAAAACGGGAACGCCAAGCCGTGTCAACAAGCGAAGTATTGATTTTTCAAAAATGGAAGTTCAAAACGGCGACGAGCAAACCGTGCCGTTCAGTTACGAAACCGAAACTGCTCCCGAAAACAAGGTTTGCTGCCATATTACATACACAAACGAGCAGACAAAGCAAATTATTCTTGATAATCTGCACCGCAGTCCGATGTACAGTGGTAAAATTGAGGGCAAAGGTCCTCGCTACTGTCCGAGCTTTGAAGATAAAATCGTTCGTTTTGCCGATAAAGAGCGCCATCAGCTTTTCATTGAGCCGTGCGGACTTGAAACAGAAGAAATGTATTTGCAGGGTTTGTCCTCTTCCCTGCCCGAAGATGTTCAGCTTGATTTTATCCACACTATCCCCGGACTTGAAAATGCAAAAGTTATGCGCCCGGCTTATGCGATTGAATATGACTGCGTTGACCCGACTGCTTTAAAATCCACGCTTGAATTTAAAAGTCTTGACGGTCTTTACGGCGCAGGTCAGTTTAACGGTTCAAGCGGTTATGAAGAGGCGGCGGCACAGGGCCTTGTTGCAGGCATAAACGCTGCGCTGAAAATTTTAGGCAGAGAGCCTATGATTTTTGACAGGGGCGGTTCTTATATCGGCACTTTGATTGACGACCTTGTTACAAAGGGCTGTTCCGACCCTTACAGAATGATGACGAGCCGCAGTGAATACCGCCTTGTGCTCCGTCAGGACAATGCCGATGTGCGTTTAACGCCGACAGGTTACAAAATCGGCTTGATTTCACAGGTGAGATATGATAAATTTATATTAAAGGAAAAATTAGTTGAGCAGGAAAGGCAGAGAATTGAGCAGACTTCAATTCCGCTTTCAGACAAATTGCAGGAAATTCTTGCAAAATGCGGCACAACGCCTGCGCAGAAAGGCTGCAAACTGATTGAACTTCTTAAACGGCCGCAGGTTACTTATGATGCGCTTGCTCCGATTGATTCAACAAGACCCGATTTGCCGTATGCCGTGTTTGAGCAGGTGGAAATTGCCGTTAAGTACGAGGGATATATTGCAAGGCAGCAGCAGCAGATTAAGGAAATGCGCCGCATTGAGTGCAAAAAAATTCCCGAGGATATTGACTATTCGTCACTCAAAGGGCTGAGGCTTGAGGCAGTTGAAAAGCTTTCGGCAGTCCGCCCCGAAAATCTCGGTCAGGCAAGCCGAATCAGCGGTGTAAATCCGGCTGATATTTCAGCACTCAACATTATATTAGAGGCAATGAAATAAAAATATAAATCCCCCTTGGCACGTTGTGCCTTTCCCCCTTTAACAAGGGGGACTAAAGGTTTAAATAATAGCCTCCCTTGTTAAAGGGAGGTGCCGAACTTGTGAGGCGGAGGGATTCTAAAACGAGGGTACATATGATTAATTATGATTTATTAAAAAGTGAGGCTGAACGACTGGGAGTTCAGCTTAACGATATTGCGCTTGACAGATTTGACTTGCTCGCACAAAGGCTTGTTCGCTGGAATGAACATATAAATCTTACGGCAATCACCGAGCCTGACGAAATTGTTGTGAAACATTTTGCAGACAGCCTTACTGCGCTTTACGGCAATAAAATTCCGCAGGGTGCAAGCGTTATTGATGTTGGATGCGGAGCAGGATTTCCCTCTCTGCCGATGCTGATTGCACGCACTGACCTTGAAGTAACTTTTCTTGACTCGGTTGGAAAAAAACTCAGTTTTATCAAAGAAATTCTGAAAAATGCAGGACTTTTCGGTGAGGTTCTGCACGAACGTGCCGAGGAAATCGGCAAAGACCGTGATTACAGAGAGAGTTATGATGCTGCCGTCAGCCGTGCCGTTGCGCCGCTTAATGTGCTTGCAGAATACTGTTTGCCGCTTGTTAAGGTCGGCGGATTGTTCATTGCTCTTAAAGGTGCAAGAAATGAAGTTGAACTCGGTGAAAGCGCAATAGAGAAACTCGGAGGCAGGATTGAGCAGGTTGTTTCACTTGAACTTACAAACGGTGAAAGCAGAAATATAGTTTTTGTAAGAAAAATATCGCATACTCCGACAAAATATCCCCGAAAGTCAAAAAAAATAGACACCCGCCCGCTCTGATAAAGAATAATATTGTCATATAAAAAGGATTTCCCACTATGAGAAATCCTTTATTTTTATGTGAAATTATGGTATAGTTAAATCAGTCGGTAAGACAAGCTAAGCCGTAAGGAGTTGAGTTACTTGCCTGACGAGATTATTAAAGTGGCAACAGAGAAGTTACTGCCAAATCCGTATCAGCCGAGAAAACAGTTTAAATCGGAAGAATTGCTCGGGCTGTCCGAATCAATTCGGGAAAACGGTGTACTTCAGCCTCTGCTTGCACGGCGCATCAATCACAGCGATTATTACGAGTTGATTGCAGGTGAGCGCAGGCTGCGTGCGTCAATTCTTGCAAATCTTGAATATGTGCCGTGCATAATTCTTGACTGCGATTATGAAGAAAGTGCAGTGTATTCTCTGCTTGAAAATATTCAGCGTGCCGACCTCAACTTTTTTGAAGAGGCAGTGGCAATAGAGCAGATGCAAAGCCAGTTCGGCCTGACACAGGAGCAGATTGCAAAAAGGCTCGGCAAAAGCCAGAGCGCACTGTCAAATAAGTTAAGACTTTTGAAACTGCCTGCCGAAGTTCGTTATTTTATCGAAAAAGAGGGACTGACTGAACGCCATGCCCGTGCCTTGCTTAAACTTGAAACAGAAAAGCAGATATGGACAGCCCTTAACGTGATTAAGGAGCGTGGGCTGAATGTTGAGCAGACTGAAAATTATATTGCCTCACTTACAAATAAGCGTGTCAAAAGCCACAAAAACATTGTTCGTATTTTCCGTGATGTAAGAATTTTTGTAAACACGGTTGATAAAGCCATTAAAACTATGAAAGAGGCAGGCGTTCCTGCCGAAAGCAATAAAACTGAAACTGAAGATTATATTGAATATCTTGTGAGAATCCCCAAACGGGCAGATAACAGTGCCCAATCAAATCCCGCTTAAAACAGGGTTACCTGTTTTAACATATTCTCCTCTTTTCATCACACGGAACAGTCTGTCGGAAACGATGGGCTGTTCTGTGTTTTTGTTTAATGCCTCCCTTGTGTAAAGGGAGGTGTCACCGCAGGTGACGGAGGGATTGTTTTCGACGGTGCGTCGAGGACGCTTTACGAGCGCCGTCCCCCTTTGTCACTTACGTGACATTGCTTCGCTACCCTTTTGTCACTGCGTGACATTTCCCCTGATAGGGGAATCTTCTCACACTGTGGGGGAATCTTCCGCACCCTACAATTCATTAAAATTATGTTCACGGTGTATATCATATTTAAATTGTTTCACGTGAAACACCATATATTGTATGAAATAATCAAATACCCACAATTCTATGAAAATTTTCTTAATGTTTCACGTGAAACACCCCCCTTTTTCCTTGATATGGCTGAAATATTATAGTATAATGTATGCACGGAGGTTTTTTTATGGGAAAAACTATATCTATATTTAATCAGAAAGGCGGAGTCGGCAAAACCACCACCTGCGTTAATCTTGCTGCTGCACTTGGTGCAAAAGGTCAAAAAACACTGCTTGTTGATATTGACCCTCAGGGTAATTCCACAAGCGGCGTAGGTATTGACAAAAGTGAGGTTGAGTATTCCACCTACGACATTCTTATAAACAAAGTGCCTGCAAGGGGTATTATGATTGAAACTGAGTTCAAAAATCTCTCTGTACTCCCTGCTAATATGAATCTGGCAGGTGCAGAACTTGAGCTTGCAGAGGTTGATCAGCGCTTTCATGCTCTGAAAAAAGCAATCGCATCCTTAACACTCGAATTCGATTACGTTATTATCGACTGTCCCCCAAGCCTTGGACTACTCAGCCTGAATGCATTAACAGCGTCGGATACTGTTATTGTTCCTTTGCAGTGCGAATATTATGCACTTGAGGGCTTGAGTCAACTGCTCAATACAATCAGAACGGTAAAAAAGCACTATAATGAGTATCTTGAACTCGACGGCGTGGTATTTACGATGTATGACAGCCGTTTGAAACTCACAAACCAGGTTATTGAGGAAGTAAATAAGTATTTTCCGAACAAGCCGTTTAAAACGATGATTCCCCGAAGTGTTAAGCTTGCGGAAGCACCGAGCTACGGCGAACCTATCATTTATTACGAAAAATACTGTAAAGCAAGCTTTGCCTATAAAAAGCTTGCAGATGAGGTGTTGAAAAGAAACGTATAGGAGGACATATATATGGCAAAAAGACAGGGACTCGGCAAGGGTCTTGAAAAGCTTTTCAGTGAAAATGACACTGAGGGTATGGTTTCAACAAATACTCTGCCGCTGAGCGAAATCGTGCCGAATAAGGACCAGCCGCGTAAAACTTTTGACGAGGCGGCACTTGACGAACTTGCAGACAGTATTCGTCAGCACGGCATATTGCAGCCGCTGCTTGTAAGACCGATTGCAACGGGCGGATATCAACTTGTTGCAGGTGAACGCCGCTGGCGTGCAAGCAAGCGTGCAGGACTGAAAGAAGTTCCCGTTGTTGTTAAGGAACTAAGCGATACCGAAACGATGGAAATCGCAATTATAGAAAATCTTCAGCGTGAGGACTTGAACCCGATTGAAGAGGCGGAGGGCTTGCAGGCGCTGATTGATAAGTGCGGTTTTACACAGGAACAGGTTGCCGTAAGCGTCGGCAAGTCAAGGCCCGCAATCGCAAACAGTTTGAGACTGTTAAAATTGCCGCTTGAAGTGCGCGATATGGCTAAAAACGGTGAAATTTCGGCAGGACACGCCCGTGCACTGCTTGCTTTTGATAATGAAGCATTGATTTATGAGGCCGCACAGAATATTGTAAAAAACAAAATGACCGTGCGAGATATTGAAAGGCTGGCTAAAATCAGTGAAAAAAACAGTACTGTTTCCGTGAAACATTCCAAAAGGCGTGACAGTTTTTATGATGAAGTGGAACTTTCACTTTCGGAAACACTCGGCAGGCGTGTAAAAGTCTTTAACGGCAGGGAAAAAGGTACGCTTGAAATTGAATTTTACTCCATAGAGGATTTAAAAAATATAGCAAACAAGTTAGGAGAATAAAAAATGTTAGATATTAAATTTGTAAGGGAAAATCCCGAAATTGTTAAGGAAAATATTAAAAAAAAGTTTCAGGACGAAAAGCTGCCGCTTGTTGATGAAGTGATTGCACTTGACGAGGAAAAGCGTGCAGTGCAGAAGAATGCCGATGATCTTCGTGCAAACAGAAACAAGCTTTCAAAGGAAATCGGCGCGCTTATGGCGCAGGGCAAAAAGGAAGAGGGAATGGCTCTGCGTGAAAAGGTTAAGGCACAGGCTGATGAGCTTGACGAACTTTCAAAGCGTGAAACAGAGCTCAACGAAAAAGTTACCAAAATTATGATGACGATTCCTAACATTATCGACCCGTCAGTGCCTGTTGGTAAGGACGACAGTGAAAATGTTGAGGTTCAGAGATACGGCGAGCCGCTCGTTCCCGATTTTGAAGTGCCTTATCACACCGATATTATGGAGCGCTTTGGCGGCATTGACCTTGATGCCGCAGGCAAGGTTGCAGGCAACGGTTTCTACTATCTTATGGGCGACATCGCAAGGCTTCATTCGGCAGTCATTTCCTATGCGAGAGATTTTATGATTGACCGTGGCTTCACGTACTGCGTGCCGCCGTTTATGATTCGTTCCGCCGTTGTTGACGGCGTTATGAGTTTTGCCGAGATGGACGCTATGATGTATAAAATTGAGGGCGAAGACCTGTATCTTATCGGCACTTCTGAGCACTCGATGATAGGCAAGTTTATTGATACGATTACGCCGGAAAGCGAACTTCCGCTGACGCTTACCTCGTATTCACCTTGTTTCAGAAAGGAAAAAGGCGCTCACGGAATTGAGGAACGTGGCGTTTACAGAATTCATCAGTTTGAAAAGCAGGAGATGATTGTTGTCTGCAAGCCTGAGGAGTCACCAATCTGGTTTGATAAACTCTGGCAGAATACGGTTGATTTGTTCCGCAGTCTTGACATTCCTGTTCGCACGCTTGAATGCTGCAGCGGCGATTTGGCAGACCTTAAAGTTAAGTCGGTTGACGTTGAGGCTTGGTCTCCGAGACAGAAGAAATATTTTGAAGTCGGTTCGTGCTCAAATCTTTCGGATGCGCAGGCAAGACGTCTTAAAATCCGTGTTAAGGGCGAGGACGGCAACTATCTTGCTCACACGCTGAACAACACGGTTGTTGCGCCGCCGAGAATGCTTATCGCATTCCTTGAAAATAACCTCAATGCCGACGGCAGTGTAAACATTCCCGAACCGCTCAGAATGTATATGGGCGGCAAGGATAAGATTGTTCCGAAAAAGTAATATGAAAATAAAACAGCACCGCGGAAGCAAATGTTTCCGCGGTGCTTTGTTGTGGTGTAATGGGGTTGTTTATGGAATGCGGGCGGGCGCAGAGATCCGCCCTACGGGATATTGCCTCCCTTGTCAAAGGGAGGTGCCGAGGAACGAGGCGGAGGGATTCGTTTTTGAATCCTCCCACCGCAAGCGGTCCTTAAGACCCTATTGTCACTGCGTGACATTTCCCCTAATAGGGGAATCACCTTTAACAAGGAGGGCATATAGTGTCATCGACCCGCAATACAATCAAACAAATCGAAATTATTCATCATTCATCATTCATTTTCAGTCTTCAAGCTCCACGCCGTCGGCAGTTTTGCAGAAGTGGATGGAAAAATCATTTTCATACTGCGGATAGAGTTTAAGATACTCCGTTTTCAGAAATTCTGCCACGTGTTTGCGTTTTGCAGGGTCAATAAGTGCAACCGATGAGCCGTTGAAGCCTGCGCCGCTGAACCGTCCGCCGTAAACGCCGTCGCACTTTTTCATAATTTCATAAAGCGACTGCAGTTCGGGCGAGCCTGTTTCCCAGTTGTAAATTGAGCTGTGACCCGATTCAAACATTATTCTGCCGAATTCTTCAATATCGCCGTTTTCCCAAGCCTTTGCACCGTGCTGAACACGGTCAAACTCGCCGTAAAAATGCTCGGCACGCCTGCGCCATGCGGGCGGAATTTTATCTTTATGTTTGTCAAAAACCTCCCTCGGCACATCACGCATATAGGAGTCTTTGAAACTGCCGTAAGGAATGTCGGCAAATGCACGCAAAGCATACGCCGCCGCCTTTGCCTCGTCAACTCTTGAATTGAACGCCGTGTTGGCAAGCTTTCGCTCCTTGCCCGAAAAAATTACCGCAAATTCATACGGCGGCATATCGGGGTTTGTGGGAATCAGCTTGTAGCTGTCATCAAGTGTATCAAGAAACAGCAGGTGGTCTTTTTTAGAATAAACCTCACAGCTCTGGTCCATTTTGCCGACGTTCATTTCAAGATAATCGTGCTCGGCATAAAGCGCAAAATCAATCAGTTCTGCACGCGTGATTTCAATATCATTAATTTTGCAGATTGCCGTTATGTATGCAATCAAAACTGCGGCAGAGGAGGAAAGACCTCCGACGGGCAGAGTACCGTTTATAAAACCGATAAGGCCCTTGTCAATTCTGAATTTTCTTTTCAGTGAAACGAATGCCGCTTTGGCAAAATCGCCCCATTCATAACTGCGCTGAGGCAGTGTGTATATTGAAAACTGTGTAACGCCTTCAAAATTGCCGCTGTAAAGCGTAACCTCGCCGTCATCGCTTGGCAGAAAATATATTTCAACGCCGTGGTCAATAGCAAAGCCCGAAATCAGCCCGTGCTGATAGTCGGAATGAGCGCCGACGGGTGCAATTCTGTATGGGCAGTAGGCACGTAACGGTTCTTCGTCAGTGCCGAATTTTTCTTTAAAACATTCTTTAATTTCCATAATTTTTACTCCTTAAAGAAACATAATGTAATCTTAACATAATTTGAACATATTATCAACAATAATTAAATGAATTGACTATTTGTTGGTAATGCTATATAATTAGTAGGGCGGGGTGCCCTCACCCCGCCGTCAGCGTTATTATATATTTCGGCGGGGTGAGACCACCCCGTCCTACAAAGAACAGTAAGCGTTCTATGGTGAACAAATGTCAAACATAAAAGTATCTGTAATCATTCCTGTTTATAACGCCGAAAGGTTTCTTGAAAAATGCCTTGAAAGCGTCGTTAATCAATCGCTTTCGGATATTGAAATTATCTGCGTTGATGACGGCTCAACTGACAGAAGTTTAGAGATTTTAAAGCGATTTCAGCAGAATGACAGCAGAATAAAAATTTTAACCCAGCAGAATAAATTTGCAGGCGTTGCACGCAACAACGGTATTAAAAACGCCTCGGGCAAATATTTTGTTTTCTGGGACAGCGATGATTTTTTTGAAAAAAATGCACTTGAGGTGCTTTACAACAGCTGTGAAAAAACAGGGGCGGACATCTGTCTGTGCGGCGCTTATAATTATGACAGTGAAACAGGCGGTAAATCAGAAGATCAGACCTTTCTTAAAAAGCGTTTTCTGCCTAAAAGCAAGGTTTTTTCAAAGAAAACCTGCCCCGAATATATTTTCAATATAGCGTCAAACGTGCCGTGGCAGAGAATGTTCCGTGCCGATTTCATCAGGTCGCACGGCATTGAATTTCAGGCACTGCCCAAAGCGAATGACACGTATTTTGTTATGACGGCAATGTATTTTGCAGAAAAAATCACGTATATAGAGAAGCCGCTTATAAATTACAGAACCAACAACAGCCTGAGCATAACGGGCACGGCGTCAAAAAATCCGCTTTGCGCTTACGACAGCTATATGGCGGTTTACGAAATGCTGAAAAAGGAAAATCCCGATGAGCGTGTGTGGCAGAGCTTTTACAACAGACTGCTTTCGGGACTGTTCCGCTCGGTGCTTTTGCAGACCACCGAGGACGGCATCAGAACTGTGTATGACAAAATTAAAAACGAGGGAATTTCGGCTTTCGGAATTAATCAGCACCTTGAGCGGGAATACTATTATTTCCAGAAGGAATTTGACGATTTGAATGTGATGTTAAATCATTCCTTTGCCGAATACCTGATGTATAAATATAAAAAGGAAAACAGAGACAAACTTTTTTACAAAAATCAGGCAGAGAAAAAACTGTCGGTTCGTCTGGCACGAAAAATCAGCCGATTTGTAAGCGCAGACAGCAAATTGTTTGAAATCGGCAAAAGAATTTTGCATTTTAAATAAATTAGATTGATTTTGTTCGGCGGTGCGTCGGGGACGCCGCACCCTACGGTTATGCAAAATATGATGGCAATTCTGTAGGGGAGGAAGATTTCCCCACAGTGTGAGAAGATTCCCCTATCAGGGGAAATGTCACGCAGTGACAAAAGGGTAGCGAAGCAATGTCACGCAGTGACAAAAGGGGACGGCTGTGTGACAGTCTGTGCCCTCCCGTAATATAAGAGGTAAAACAATGAAAAAATATGATTATCTTATAGTCGGCAGCGGACTCTTTGGTGCTGTGTTTGCCTATGAGGCAAAGAAAAGAGGCAAAGCGTGCCTTGTGATTGAAAAAAGAAATCACATCGGCGGCAACATTTACTGTGAAAACGTAAACGGCATTAACGTGCACAAGTACGGCGCACACATTTTTCACACAAGCAATAAGGCAGTGTGGGATTATATAAATCAGTTTGCGGAGTTTAATAATTATATAAACAGCCCTGTTGCGGTTTATAAAGATGAGCTTTATAATCTGCCGTTTAATATGAACACTTTTGCACAGATGTGGGATATTAAAACACCTGCCGAGGCAAAAGCAATTATTGAAAAGCAGAAGGCCGAATATCATATTGATGAGCCGAAAAATCTTGAGGAGCAGGCACTCTCTCTTGTCGGCAAAGACGTTTACGAAAAGCTTGTAAAGGGCTATACGGAAAAGCAGTGGGGCAGAAGCTGTACCGAACTGCCGTCTTTCATTATTAAAAGACTGCCCGTTCGCTACACGTTTGATAACAACTATTTTAACGACCGCTTTCAGGGTATTCCAATCGGCGGATACACGAAAATTATTGAAAAAATGCTCGACGGCGTTGACGTTCTTCTTGAAACCTCATTTGAGGATTATAAAAAGAACAACGATATTGGCGATATGAAAATTGTTTATACAGGTAATATTGACGAGTATTTCGGCTATAAATTCGGCGCTTTGCAGTACAGAACGGTTCGCTTTGAAACTGAGGTTCTGCCTGATGTTGATAATTATCAGGGCAACGCCGTTGTGAATTACACCGAGCGTGAGGTGCCTTACACACGTGTTATTGAGCACAAGCATTTTGAATTTTCTAATGTTAAGGGCACTGTAATTTCAAAGGAATATTCAAGCGAGTGGAGCGTGGGCATTGAGCCGTATTACCCGATAAATAACGAGGAAAACAATGCGCTTTATAAAAAGTATGAAGAGCTCGGCAAGGCTGAGAAAAACGTAATTTTCGGCGGCCGCCTCGGCAGATATCAGTATTACGATATGGACAAGGTTATCGCATCTGCACTTGATTGCGTAGCAGAGGAGTTTAAATAAAATTCTTCCGATTTGCCTCCCTTGTTAAAGGGAGGGGGACTAATTTGGTATTGGAGATTAAAAATGGCAAAAGTTTCTATTATAGTTCCGACATATAATGTTGAACCTTATCTTGTTGAATGTATGGAAAGCATTACAAATCAGACGCTTTCCGACATTGAAATTATTTGTATCAATGACGGGTCTACAGACGGCTCGCTCGCAATTTTAAAAAGCTATGCCGAAAAAGACAGCCGTATTATTCTTGTTGACAAGGAAAACGGCGGCTACGGTATCGGTATGAACATCGGCCTTGAAAAGGCAACGGGCGAATATATCGGCATTGTTGAGCCTGATGATTTTGTGCCGCTGAATATGTTCGGCGATCTTTATAAAATCGCAAGTGAGAACGACCTTGATTTTGTTAAGGCAGATTTTTACCGCTTTGAGCGTGCATCAAACGGCGATATGTTTTTAACCTATAATCATCTTGATAAAACCGACACTTACTACAACAAACTGTTTAACCCGAGCGAAACTCCCGAGGCTGTCCGCTTTATTATGAACACCTGGAGCGGTATTTACAAAAAATCCTTCCTTGATGAATACGGCATCCGCCACAACGAAACGCCGGGTGCGTCTTTCCAGGATAACGGTTTCTGGTTTCAGACTTTTGCTTTTGCAAAGCGTGCAATGATTATTGATAAGCCTTACTATATGAACAGGCGTGACAATCCGAATTCATCGGTTAAAAATATGCAGAAGGTGTATTGTATCAATGTTGAGTATGACCACATCAGGGATATTCTTATTGAGCACCCCGAAACGTGGGAGCGTTTCAAAACATATTACACCTTAAAGCGTTTTCATAATTCGGTTGCAACTCTGCGCAGAATTGATAATTCGCTCAAAAAAGATTATGTGGAGCGTTTCAGCAAAGAAATGAAGCGTGCCCGTGATCTTGGCGAGATGGACGAAGAACTGTTTACCGCCGCCGAGCGTGACAATCTTCACCTGCTTATCAGCCAGCCGAATGTTTATTATAAAATAAAAGCACTGCCGATGAATAACGGCAGCACTAATTTCAGCAATAATTTTAAGGAAATCAAAACGGAACTTGATAAGATTAAGCGTTCAAAGTCTTACAGAATAGGCAGGGCAATTATGTATATTCCCGTTCGTTTCAAAAGGCTTGCGAAAAAGGTTTACAGAAAACTGAACAAACGCAGAAAGGGTTATCAGAAAAATGACTGACATTAAGGTTTCCGTTATAATTCCCGTTTATAACGTGGAAAAATATTTAAGGCAGTGCCTGCAAAGCGTTGCAGACCAGAGCCTGAAAGAGATTGAGGTTATCTGCGTTGACGACGGCGCAACTGACGGCTCGGCAGATATTATCAAAGAGTTTGAGAAAAAAGACAGCCGTTTCATTTATGTTTCGCAGGAAAACGGCGGTGCAGGCAAGGCGAGAAATACGGGGCTTCGTCTTGCTCAGGGCAAGTATCTCAGTTTCCTTGACAGTGATGACTTTTTTGACAAAGATATGCTGCTCGAGGCGTATAATACTGCCGAGCAGTACGGCGCAGATTTTTCTGTTTTTAAATCAGACCAGTATTATGAAAACAAAAACGAGTATAAGCAGGTCAGCTGGACTGTTCGTTATGCCGAATTGCCGCCGTATCAGCCGTTTAACCGACGTGCAATGACGGATAATGTGTTCAAGGTTTTCGTCGGCTGGGCGTGGGATAAGCTTTATAACCGTGATTTTGTACTTAAAAATAATCTTTGGTTTCAGGAGCAGCGCACAAGCAACGATATGCTGTTTGTGTTCTCGGCAACTGCGATTGCTAAAAAGATTGCATATGTCGGCAGTGATAAGGTGCTTGTTCACCAAAGGCGTGACAGCAGCGACTCTCTTTCAAAAACAAGGGAAAAATCGTGGGACTGCTTTTACAATGCACTTCTTGCACTTAAAGACCGCCTTGTTTCAGAGGGCATTTATAAAGAAATGGAAAAGGATTATATTAATTATGCGCTCCATTTTTCTCTGTGGAATCTGAATACACTGGCGCAGCCCACTTACGATAAACTGTATAATAAGCTCAAAAACGAGTGGTGGCAAATCCTCGGCGTTGCCGATAAACCCGCCTCTTATTTCTATAACAAAAAGGAATACGCACAGTTCGCCAAAATAATGAGCGAGTAAAAATGAAAAAATCCACAGAATTAAATCTGTGGATTTTGTTTTATGTAATATTTGTCTTCAGTCCATTTTTGGGCATTACTGTTTATATATTCCCAAACGTTTAAATAATCTTCTTCATTTCGGATAATGTGGTCATAATATGACCCCTACAATGTTACCTAAAATGCACTTTTTACCCTGCGTGCATATCGTTATAAAATATGCACCGTTTGTATTGTAATCGAATTCACGCAATCTGTTTTGCTTGCGTTTCGGTAAACTTTTTATCATATCTCCCATTTTAAAATCGTTTTGCCGAAGCCTTTGCGTGTGTCACGCTCGAAGGCGCTTTTAATGTCGGCAATGTTTTTGATTTCGTTGACGGAGCTGATTAAATTTCCGAGATAGTCAATAATTTCGGGGTGTTTCTTATACATTTCAACCGTTTTTTCAAAATCTTTTACGCCGCTGCGTGATGTGCCGAAAAAGCGCAGTCCCTTTTCAAGAATCATTCTTGTGTTAATCGGTACGGGGTATTCCGAAACGCCTAAAATCGAAACGGTCGCCTCGGGCTTTACAACGCTGATAATCTGCTCAATCGCAATCGGGCTGCCGTTTCCGCCCACACATTCAAATGCGTGGTCAAGGTTTAAATCTTCGGGCACATTGTTTACCGTGAATGTGCCGTCTGCAAAAGTAAAATCTGCAAGCTTTGCCTCGGTTGTGCCGAAAACGAAAACCTTGCTTTCAGGAAATGTTTTTTTCAGAAACAGCGAGGTAATATAGCCTAAATTGCCGTCACCCCACACGCCGATTTTATCACGCCTTTGGTGTGCAATTCCGTCAAAGCGTGAAATTGCATGCACGGAAACAGAAACGATTTCCGTAAAAGCCGCCGTTTCCATATTAATATCCTGCGGCAGAAGCACAAGCCTTTTTGGTGAAATTTCTACATATTCCTGCAAAAAACCGTCCATAGATGAACCGCAGAATTTTGAACTTCTAAGGTAATTTTCGGCAATAAAATCGTCTGTTTCAACAGGTGCATTCGGCACCATAACTACCTTGTCACCCGTTTTGAAGGTGCCCGTCGGGTCAAAGACAACCTCTCCCACACCCTCGTGAATCAGTGCCATCGGCAGTTTTTCCGCCAGCACTTTCGCATCTCTCGTGCCGAGGTAGTAGCGCATATCGGCATTGCAGATTGAAAGATAAGACGGGCGAACGATAACATTTTCGCCGAATGGGTCAATATCTTCAAACGCAATTTCAAACCTTCTCGGCTCTGCAAGGCGGTAAACGGTGTTAATCATTTTCCTCGTCCTCCAAAAGAGCCTTTGCAACACGCAGATCATACGGGTAGGTAATTTTTATGTTAAATGTTTCACCGTTTACAAGCGCCACCTTTTCGCCTTTCAGCACAAAAATTTTGCAGGCATCGGTCAGAATTTCCTTTTCCTCGTCTGAAAGTGCGTTGTAAAGCGTGCGCAGTTTTAATGCCTTGAAAGACTGCGGAGTCTGACCCTGATACATAATATCCCTATTCGGAATATTGCTTATAATCTGCTTATCCTCTGCCTCAACAATCGTGTCGGTTGCAGGGATAACCGTGTCGCACGCATCAAATTTTCTGCACGCATCAATATTTTCCTTAATAATTCTGTGGGTTACAAACGGGCGCACCGAATCGTGTGTAACAATCACGGTGTCATCGTTCAGATTGCCCTCGCTTTCAATAAAATCAATGGCGTTCATTATTGTTTCGTTGCGTGTTTCGCCGCCCTCAATAACGGCAATCCTGTCTGCACACGGAATGTATTTTGCCATTAGATTTTTTGTGTGCTCCACCCATTTTTCGGGGCAGAGAATAATAACCTTTTCAAAATCGGGGCAGGTTATCATTTTTTCAGCCGTGTAAATGATAATCGGCTTGCCCTTTAAATTTAGATATTGCTTCGGCTTTTCGCCGCCCATACGTGAGCCGACTCCGCCGGCAAGTATAACACCGTAATTCATATATATCTCCTTTTGATTGTGTCTTTTTCCGTTATACTGCGTTATCGGAAAAATTCCATCAATCAATTTGTTTGTTTCATTATATTTGTAGGGTTCGGCGTCCTCGACGAACCGTAAATATCATTGTTTTGTGTTTTTATCTCAATTTTTGATACATCTCAAAAATATCATCTTCTGTCAGCGCAATCGGGTTGCGTGTCATAAGCATAGACATACTTTTTTCTGTAAGTTCTCTGATTTGTTCATCGGTAGTGCAGCCGATTTCAGACAGTCTTGTGCGCATACCCATCTGCTTTTTCATATCCGAAATTCTGTCTGCCATTTCACTTGCAGTTTTAAAGCCGCAGGCATTTGCAAGGGCGGTAATTCTGCCGTCACTGTTTGCATTTTTCTCGTTGAACCTGATGAAATAATCAAGCGTAAAGGCGCACGCCTCGCCGTGCGGCACGCCGTATATGTTTGTAAGCGGAAATGAGCAGGCGTGTGAGCCTGTTGTCCTTGGGTGCGAAAAGGCAACGCCCGCAACAATGCTTGCCTCTGCCATTTTTTCTCTTGCCTCAAGGTCGCCGGGGTGTTCATAAGCCTTAATCAGCCAGTCGAAAACAAGCTTTGCACTGTAAACCGAGCAGGCTGTGCAAATCGGCTGATTGAGCGTGCTCCAATAGCTTTCAACTGCGTGGGCAAGTACATCGAGTCCTGTTGATGCAGTAATCTGCTTCGGCACGGTGAGTGTAAGCTCGGGGTCAACAACTGCAATTTTCGGGTACATTGCAGGGTCGTTCATCGGGTTTTTAAGATTTTTTGCGAGGTCTGTCAGAACGGAAATATTTGTAATTTCACTTGCCGTTCCGCTCGTTGTTGAAAATGCAATCATCGGGATTGCTTCATCTGCCGAAACTGCCTTGCCGCCGCTGTGGTAAGATTCAATTTTGTCTGTTCCCTTTGCAATGGCGCATGCCGCTTTACAGCAGTCCATTGGCGAGCCGCCGCCGAGCGCCACGGCAAAATCGGCGCCTGTTTTTCTGAGCAAATCAACGCAGTCGTTTACGTTGTCGGTAGTCGGGTTCGGGCGGATGTCGCTGAAAACAGCGGTAATTCTGCCGTTTGAATTTTTTACAAATTCGCCTGCAATGCCGTTTTTTTCAAAACTTTTTCCGCACACAAGCACGCCGTTTGTGCCTCCGATTTCGTCAATATATTCGGCAATATTTTTGCGCTTTCCGCTGCCGAAAACTATTTTAACGGGCAAAGAAAATTCCCAGTTCATAGTATCACTTCCAATCTTTTTAATTTTATCATTATTATGGGGTAATGTCAAATTTTATATGGTTTACGGATCAATGGGGGCATCGACCCCTACGGAGATACAGCAACATCTTTTAATTGTTATTTGTTCAAGATGCACTAATTTTTGCCCGATTTTTGTGCAAAATAAATAATTTGCCGAAAAATGGTCTTTTCTTATTAAAAAGGAATTGAATTATGCATTATAATTTGTTATATTATATAAGTAAAATTATCTGATAATTAAGATTATTTGAAAGCGGTGATTTTTTGGCAGAAGAAGATCTTTTAACTAAAGAAATGGAAGAACTTGATAAACTTGCTTATACAAAAAAGCGTTACCTTGCACCAAAGGAAATTGTTGCTTTTGTGCTTGTAAACTTCGGTCAAAAGAATTTAGACCAGTTTGTAAGCGCATTTAAAGAATTCTTTATGATTCAGTTTCTGAAGCTGAACACTACGGCTTATGCCAACATTCAGCTTTTTGCTTCAATTTACGACGCGGTTGACGATACACTTTCAGGTCTTATTATCGACCGAACAAGAACACGCTGGGGCAGGGTTCGCCCGTTCCTCGTTTTACCGCTGCCGCTGCTTGCAATCGGCACGGTTATGATGTTCTCGGCGCCGTCAATCAGTCCGACCGGCAGAGTTGTGTGGACTGCGATTGCCACTGTTCTTTACGGCCTCGGTATGAGCTATTTCAACGCATGGCAGCTGATGACCTACAATATCACGCCGAACAATAATGAGCGTGATAATCTTATTACAACGTCAAAGTTTTTTGAGCTGTTCGGCACCTGGGTACCGTCTCTCGTTCCCGTTCTCGTTCAATTTTTGCCGAAAATCAATTCAAAAATCACAATGAGCGGCGTTTACACCGGCTTTGCATACGCTATGGCGGTTATGGTTTCGGTGTTTGCAATCTTCGGCTTCTTCAATATGCGTGAGCGTGTTCCGCTTCAGTCTCGTGAAGAGATGAACGAAACCTCTGTTCTTGAATCCATCAAGCAGATTTTCACAAACCGCCCGCTTTTTGCAATCATTTTCAGTAACTTTTTCAACAGCTTCAAGGCTGTCGGCGGCTCATCCGAGCAGTGGTTCTGGCTTAATAATACAGGCTCCATTGCGAACGCAACAGTGTGCGGTCTTTTCACCGGTATTCCGAACTACCTTATGGTTCCGCTTGCAGCTAAAATGATTAAAAAATTCGGCGCAAGAGCTACCGCTATTATAGCAGGTGTGTTCGGCGGTGTGGCTTATACGTTGCTTTTCATTATCGGTTATCACCCGTTCGGTCAGACTTTCAGTGAAAATTATGTTTTAAATCTTATCTGGGTTATTTTCGGTCTCACAATCTGCGGTCTGCCGAATAAACTTATTCTTGTTGTAGGTCCCGTTCTTAATGCCGAAACCTTTGATTATATGGAATGGAAGCATGGTTTAAGAAACGAGGCGCTTGTTACTACCGTTCAGGGCTATTTCCAGAAACTTGCAACCTCAATCACAAGTTGGATGTCAGGTATGGTACTTACATGGATTCATTATGTTCCGCTTACCGACTCACTCGGAAATGCCGTTCCGCAGTCTGACCCTGCAATTCTTAACGGTATCTGGGCAGTATTTTGTCTTATGCCTGCGCTTGCAAGAGGACTTTACGGTCTTGCATTCTTCCTTTATCCGATTCACGGCAACCTTAAAAATCAGATGATTGCCGAACTTGCGGATATTCGTGCAAACAGACTTAAAGAGCAGGAAGAAGCTCAGAAAAACGCAAATAATTGATTAGATTTATATTGTAAAACAGAGGTGATCTTTTGTCACCTCTGTTTTTATGTAGAAAAATGCTGTTGTATTGCCGTAGGGCGGGGTTTAATTGTAATATTGTTAATCGTTGACCATTATTGATTTTTTTGATATACTGTTAATCGGTGATTTTATGAGAATGAGGAAAAAGAAAAATCTTGAAACACGCCTTGCCGACTGCAGCGATATGCTTTTGCCCTGCAGGAATGACGATTTGAATTTTGAAAATGCTAAGAATGAAATCAAACTTTATAATATATCCGAAATTTTCGGAAATGACAATCCTTTAATACTTGAAATCGGGTGCGGCAAGGGCACCTTTGCCTGCACCTTTGCAGCACAGCACCCCGAGTTTAATATAATTGCGGTTGAAAAAACGGCAAATGTTATCGTGACGGCGTGCGAAACGGCGCAGGATATGGGGCTTACCAATATCCGCTTTATGAATTGTGAGGCAGAATATCTGCCGAGTTATATCAGCGAGCACAGTGTAAATGAAATTTATCTTAATTTCAGTTGCCCGTTTCCGAAGGCAAAGTACGCAAAGCACCGATTGACGCACGAAAGATTTTTGAATATTTATAAAAATATTCTCACGCCTGACGGTGTTATCTGCCAGAAAACGGATAATATGCACTTTTTTGAGTTTTCGATTGAAAGTTTCTCGGCAAGCGGCTTTAAACTCAGTAATGTTTCGCTTGATTTGCATAAAAGCGGCTTTGAGGGCAATATTGTTACCGAATATGAAAAACGCTTTTCGGATATGGGTATGCCGATTTACCGTTTAGAGGCAAGATTGTAATTGCAATAACATTTCCCGTAGGGGCGGATACCAGTCGCCCGAAAAAACAAGAATTTCAAAATTAATGGAGTACAATATGAAAATATCCACAAAAGGCAGATATGCCCTGCGCCTTATGGTTGATCTGGCACTTAACAACAACGGCGAAAATATTTCTCTTAAAGAGATTTCCGCACGTCAGGGTATCAGCGTTAAATATTTAGAGCAGATTATTTCAATGCTCAACCGTGCCGGCTATGTTAAAAGCGAGCGTGGTTCAAACGGCGGATACAGACTTACAAAAAAGCCCGAGGAATACACAGTCGGTATGATTTTAAGGCTGACGGAAGGCAGTCTTGCACCGATTGCCTGTGTTGATGAAGACGGTGCAGGATGCGACAGATTTGAACAATGCACAACTTTTTCGGTCTGGAAAAAACTGAATGACGCCATCAGCGGTGTTGTTGACAATATTACGGTTGCCGACCTTGTGCTTGAGCAGAAGGAGCGGATGACCGATTATATTATCTGATAAAATTTAAAAAGCACTTGACAAATGTATTGTCAGGTGCTATTATTGTCTCAACAGCAAATTCCTACTATTACAGTAGGAATACAGGAAATTACCGAAAGGCAGTGATTTTATGGCAAAAAACCGTTCAGTAAAATATATTTACAATTCTTCAAGGCGAATGTGCCGATGTTAAAATAACAGTTTAAATCAAAGTTAAAAATTTTAATATCTAAGGAGAATTATCATGTCAGAATATAAATATCATTTTGAAACCATTCAGCTTCATTCGGGGCAGGAGCAGGCAGACCCTGCTACAGATTCAAGAGCCGTTCCGATTTATCAGACAACATCTTACGTTTTTCACAACAGCGATCACGCCCAGGCTCGCTTCAATTTAACTGACGCAGGCAATATTTACGGCAGACTTACCAATTCAACGCAGGACGTGCTTGAAAAAAGAGTTGCCGATTTAGAGGGCGGCGTCGGCGCACTTGCCGTTGCCTCGGGCGCTGCGGCGCTGGCTTACACCTTTCAGGCGCTCGCCAAGGCAGGCTCGCACATTGTTGCCGCAAAAACAATTTACGGCGGCACGTATAATTACCTTGCTCACACACTCCCCGAGCACGGCGTTGAAACCACCTTTGTTGATCCCGATGATTTGCAGAATTTTGAAAATGCAATTCAGCCGAACACCCGTGCAGTTTTCTTTGAAACACTCGGCAACCCGAATTCTAATATAGTAGATATTGAGGCGCTTGCCGAAATTGCGCACCGCCATAATATTCCGCTTGTGGCAGACGCTACGTTTACAACGCCGTATCTTCTTCAGCCGTTTAAACTTGGTGTTGATATCGTTGTTCACAGCGCCACAAAATTCCTCGGCGGTCACGGCACAACGCTCGGCGGAATTATCGTTGACAGCGGCAATTTTGACTGGACTGCAAGCGGCAAATTCCCGCAGTTTACAGAGCCGAACGCAAGCTATCACGGCATCAGCTTTGTTGATGCGGCAGGCAGTGCGGCGTTTGTAACGTATATCCGTGCAATTCTTCTTCGTGATACGGGCGCGGCAATCTCGCCGTTCAACGCTTTTCTGCTGCTTCAGGGCATCGAAACGCTGTCGCTTCGCCTTGACAGGCACGTTGAAAACACCAAAAAGGTGCTCGAATTTCTGCAAAATCACCCCAAGGTTGAAAGCGTAAACCACCCGTCGCTTGACCCTCGCAACAAGGAATTGTATAATAAATACTTCCCGAACGGCGCAGGCTCGATTTTCACCTTCAATATCAAGGGCGGCGAAAAAGAGGCAAAGGTGTTTATTGATAATCTCAAGATTTTCTCGCTTCTTGCCAATGTTGCAGACGTGAAATCACTTGTAATACACCCGAAAACAACAACTCATTCTCAGCTTTCAGAGAAGGAGTTCAGAGAGCAGAAGATTTTTGATAACACAATCCGCCTTTCCATCGGCACAGAGCATATCGACGATATTATCTATGACCTCAGTCAGGCGTTTGATAAGATTTGATTTTAAGCCTTCCCCTTGAGAGGAAGCCCATATTTAATCGTAGGGGACGGCGTCCTCGACGTCCCGTTAAAATCAGAAAAACCGATGTGGTAGGGTCTTCGTGCCCTTTTGCAAATATAACCAAAGGAGTCAGAATTATGTCTATTTACACAAACGTAACCGAATTAATCGGCAGAACACCGTTATTGCGCCTTGCAAATCTTGAAAAGGCAGAAAATGCGCATGCAAATATTATCGCAAAGGTTGAATTTTTCAACCCGGCAGGCTCTGCAAAGGACAGGGTTGCAAACGCTATGATTGCCGAAGCTGAAAAGTCGGGCGTGCTTAAACCCGGCGCAACCATTATTGAGCCTACCTCAGGCAACACGGGTATCGGTCTTGCAAGCGTCGGCACGGCAAAGGGCTATAAAGTTATTCTTACAATGCCCGAAACGATGAGCGTTGAACGCAGAAATCTTGTTAAGGCTTACGGCGCAGAAGTTGTTTTGACGGACGGCACAAAGGGAATGACAGGCGCAATCGAAAAGGCAGAAAAACTTAAAAATGAAACAGACGGCGCAGTGATTTTAGGTCAGTTTGTAAATCCTGCAAACCCGAAAGCGCATTATGAAACAACGGGCCCCGAAATTTGGCAGGATACAGACGGGGCTGTTGATGTGTTTGTTGCAGGCGTAGGCACGGGCGGAACACTTTCGGGCGTCGGCAAATATCTGAAAGAGCAGAACCCGAATGTAAAAATCGTTGCCGTAGAGCCTGAAACCTCACCCGTGCTTTCAAAAGGCACTGCGGGCGCACACAAAATTCAGGGTATCGGCGCAGGCTTTGTGCCAAAAACGCTTGATACGGATATTTATGATGAAATTATCACCGTGCCGAATGATGCCGCCTTTGAAATCGGCAATAAAATTGCAAAAACTGAGGGTATTCTTGTGGGCATCTCAAGCGGTGCGGCAGTATGGGCGGCTCTTCAGCTTGCAAAAAGAGATGAATTTAAGGGCAAAAACATCGTTGCACTTCTGCCCGACACAGGGGAGAGATATTTGTCAACAGGAATGTTTGAATAAATCAGTTAACGGGTCGTCGAGGGTGCGGGTGTCCGGTGGACACCTCTGCGAAGCAGAAGCACCGACCGAGCCGATAGGTGAGACCGCCGACCCCTACGAAAAAACACCCGATACCGCTGTGGCATCGGGTGTTGATTTTTTATTCTTCCGTTTGTTTATAATTTTCTGTCGGCGGAGTTACGGGTGTGTATTTTTCGCTTGGTTTAAGCGGCTCCGGCTGCGGTTCGGGTTCTGCGGTTTCGGCAGCGTCAGTTGCCGGCTGAGGGTTGATGTGGGCATCGACATCTACAGACGGTTCGTCGGGGACGCCGAACCCTACAGAATCAACCGTCGGAGCCGGGTTGGATTGCGGTTCGTCGGGGACGCCGAACCCTACGGAATCAGCCGTTGGTGTCGGTGGTACAGTGTAGAACGGCGGCGACTGCACATGGCTTGCATTGCAAGTGCCGGACTGCTCTGTGTTTACCTGCTGATATGTTGTGTTTTGCTGATACGGTGTGCCGTTTGGCTGATAAGTATTCTGCTGAGCGTTTGGCTGCTGCGGATTATACGGATTTTGCTGATATGCGTTTGGCTGATAGCCGTTTGCACCCGTTTGATAGCCTGCGGCGTAATTCTCGTTTGCATATTTCTGCATTCTCTGATAATCCGTCATAAAATCATCTTCCGAAACTCTGCCCTGCTGAAGTGCTCTGATTCTGAAATTTTCATAATAAAGCGCCATCGTTGTCTGAACATACGGAATAACGTAAATCATCGGGAATACGAAAAAGCAAAGCAGATACCACGGAATGAAACTTAAATCAAGCACAAACAGCTCTGTTCTGTTGCCCTTAATCATCTTTTTGCTCAGTTTGATTGCCTGCCACGGCGAAAGCTGCGGATTGTCGCACTGAATTTCTGATGCGAAATAACTGCTGTAACCGAAAATAATTGCAGGTATGCAGAAAATCGGAATAGAAATCAAGGCAAGACCTGAGATTATAAGTCCTCTCAAAATTGCAACGCCGAGTTTGTTGCCGTAATTATTTGTAAATGATTCTTTCAAAATAAATTTCAGCCCGTCAGTTCCGCTGAATTCCTTGCCTCTGATAAACAGCACGAAGAAATAGAGGAGAGTAACGGAAAGCGGCAAAAGCAAAAACTGTGCAACAGATGTTAATAATGAAATTATGCTTGCTGCAGCAGGGTTAATCGCTGCTTTCTGCGGTGCAATTTCTGTTTTAGCGTCTGTCGGCGTAAATGATGTGCCGAAATTATAGAAATCGCCTTTGCCTGAATTGTTGTCAGTGCCGAAATTTTCAAATTCATCGGCATACGGGTTGTAATCGTCGTCATCATAATCATCTTCAAACTGATAATTATTGAATTCATCGTCAAAGTCAAAATCATCAAAATAACTGCCGTAATTCTGAAAGATATTTTCATATTCGGGTGCAGAAACGGCAAGGTTTATAATGTTCGGAACAGCGACGATGCACTGAATAATGAAAACAGTTAAAAACAGTTTCATTACTTTGCCTTTGATAAGTTGTTTTGCCTGTGCTTTGATTAATCCACGGTCAAGATTCATAGTAGTCACCTTTTTGGTTTGTGAATTGACAGCGGGGTGAGGGCACCCCGCCCTACGTAGGGGTCGGCGGTCTCACCTATCGGCTCC
>CABUAS010000005.1 GCA_902489595.1 uncultured Oscillospiraceae bacterium
CTAATTGAGATTTATTACAATCGGGCACAATGAACAAACATTATTGCACAATATTGGTTATATTTACCAAAATAATATATTTTAAAAGAAAAAAGCCTCCCCGTAAAAGGGAGGCATAGATTTAAATGTAAGATTAAGCCATAAATTTGCGGATAACGCTTTCCATATCCTTATAATTCATAATCTTAGGAACAGGATAGCCGGGGTTACCCTCTTTAAGCGCTCTGCCGATAAGAGTCGGCAAATCTTCTTCCTTAATCATATCGAATGATGACGGGATATTCATATCGGCATTCAGTTTTCTGATAGCAGAAATGAAATTCATTGCCTTATCAGCCTCGCCGTAACCGTCTACACCTACAATATCGGCAAGCTTTGCTAACTGCGGATAAACGGATTCACCGTACCAATCGAGAACATAAGGCAGAATAACTGCATTGGCAAGGCCGTGAGGTGTGCCGTAAAGACCGCCTAAATTGTGAGCAATAGCATGCACATAACCTACATAAGCACGTGTAAATGCACAGCCTGCCAGATAAGAGCCTTTAAGCATATTTGCTCTTGCCTCAAGATTTTTGCCGTTCTTATAAGCCTCTTCAACATTATCAAAAATGAGTTTGGTTGCCTCTTCAGCCTGTTTCCTTGTTGTTTTGGTGTTGCTTTTTCCGATGTAAGCCTCAACAGCATGAGTTAATGCATCCATACCTGTAGTTGATGTGATGTGCGGCGGCAAACCTACGGTAAGTTCCGGGTCAAGCACTGCAAATCTTGGACGAAGACAGATATCATTGATTGCATTCTTCTCGTGCGTTTCGGGGTCGGAGACAACAGCAGCAACAGTTGTTTCAGAGCCGGTTCCTGCAGTAGTAGGAACAGCGAAGAACGGTGGTAACTTTTTATGTACTTTAAGATATCCGCGCATCTGGCGCACAGTCTGATTCGGTTTAGCAATTCTTGCGGCAGCAGCCTTAGCGCAGTCCATAGGTGAACCGCCGCCGAAAGCAATAAAGCCCTGACAAGCGTTTTTGATATACATCTCACGTGCAGCCTCAATGTTCGGAATAGTGGGGTTTGGCTGTACTTCATCGTAAACAACATATTCAACGCCGACTTCTTCAAGTTTTTTGAACATAGGGTCAAGAATATGAAGACCCATAAGACCCTTATCGGTTACGACAAGCACTTTGTTAATACCCTTGCTTTTTATAAATTCAGGCAGTTTTAAAACAGAACCCTGACCGTCGAGAATCTGAGGTTCAGACCAATCAAGAAAGTTCATTGCGAGTTTAAAAGCAGTCTGATATATACGATAACAGCATTTTTTAATTTCCCAAAGCATCATAAATTCCTCCTTTTCTAAAATATTTCATATCTATTTTATTACAAATGGATATTTTTTGCAATAGATTTTAATAAGTTATTTCAATTTATGAAAAAATATGGTACAATAAATTCATTAAACAAAGGAGTTTTACATATGGCTGACGAACAACTTATTTTTTGCGGAAGCAGTCCTGCTTTCCTTGATGAAGAGCTTACAAAACACAGTAACGAAGAAAACGGCGGTATTGCATTCAGAATTCCAAGCCTGATAAATGCAAACGGCACGCTGATTGCGGCTATTGACAGAGCCTCCTGCGGTGCAGACTGGGGCTATATTGAAATTGCAATACGAAGAAGTGAGGACGGCGGAAAAACCTGGAGCAAGGTGGAAACAATCGTCTGCCCACCTGCCCGTGAAACAAGAATTACGAGCGACTGCTATTCATCGGCATTTTTTATTGACCCCTGTATGGCTATCGCGCCGAACGGCGATGTTATTATGCTTATTGATTTCTGGCCCGAATGCAAGGGACTTCACAATAAAAAGCTGCTTGACAAAAAGAAAATCCCGTATGCAAAGCTTGATGATGAAATGTGCCCTTTGATTTATGACAGAGACGGCAGATTTTATTATGTTAAACGTGACGGCAGGGTTTTTGACAGTGCCAAAAACGAAACAGAATATACTGTCAGAAACAGCACAGGCTTTACTCAAAGCGGCGAAGAATATTTAGAATACGTAAAGCAGGACTTTATCGGCTCATTATATAAAGGTAAAGAATACGTAGGCAACATTTATCTGAACGGCGCTATGGGCAAAAACGAAATGGGAGCAAAAACCACTTTCGGAGCACCGCTCAAAGCACCGAAAAGATGCTGTGTTTTTATGCTGAAAAGCAGTGACAACGGCAAAACATGGAGCGAGCCGAGAGATATTACAAATATGATTTTGCGTGAAACAGACGGCACATTTTTGGGCGTTGCACCGGGTGTCGGTTTAACAACAAAGGACGGCAGAATCATTATGCCGCTTTATGTTAACAGAAAAGAATGTGTTGCCGTTTTCAGTGACGATAACGGCGAAACGTGGCACAGAACGGCGTCTGACCCATATGCCAAGAACATTGATGAATGGCAAATGATTGAGGCTGACGACGGCACAATACTCGGCGTCGGCAGACAGAAAATGTTTGGCAAAGCACCGTTTTCATTTTCAAGAAACGGCGGCAAAAACTGGGTTAAAAACGGCAAAACCGCAATCCGTGCGCCGAAATGCCAGAAAAGTATTATTACGGCAGGCGGTTATGTTTTCTGCTCTCATCCATCTGAAAAAAAGCGTGCAAACGGCGTGCTTTCAATCGGTAAATTAAGAGTTAAAAAAGGTTTTTACTCGCATATTGAATGGCTCAAACACGTTGAAATCAACAAAGGCTTTTTCGCATACTCCTGCCTTACACAGATTGACGATAACACAATCGGCGTGCTTTACGAATCCCAGCCGGGAAGTTATATTGAATTCAAAACATATAAGATTGATGAAATTGTAAAATAAAAAACACTTGCAAAAAAATTATTTTTGTAATATAATGTATAAAAATATGAAACACGATGACGAAGAAAAGTAACTTTTATTTTGTTATTCAGAGAGCGAAACCGTTGGCTGGGAGTTTCGTATAACGGATAAAGGCGAAGTTCCCTTCTGAGTGGCTGCGCTGAAAAATACAGTAGGTGCAGACGGTGCGAGCCTCGTTAACGGCTTAATGAGTGATTGCTCAATGCAATAATAAGGGTGGTACCGCAGGTTATTATTACTTGTCCCTGATTTACAGGGGCAAGTATTTTTTTGTCCCGATAAAAGTTTGATAAAATAAGAAAGGATAGAAAAGATGAAAACACAACTTGAAAAAATCAGACAGGCTGCAAAAGAAGCGCTTGATTCTTTTGAGTCGAAAGAGCAGATTGAAGAGGCGAGAATAAAATATCTCGGCAAAAAGGGCGAACTTACTGCTATTTTAAAGCAGATGGGCAAACTCTCTGCCGAAGAAAGACCCGTTATCGGTCAACTTGCCAATGAAATCCGTGCAGACATTGAGGCTAAAATTGCCGCAAAAAGCGAAGAATTAAAAAAGGCAGAACTTGCCAAAAGACTTGAAGATGAAAAGCTTGACGTTACTATGCCCGGCACTGAAGTATCAATCGGTCACAAGCACCCGCTTTCAATCGTGCTTGATGAAATTAAAGAAATCTTTATGGGAATGGGATTTGATGTTGCCGAGGGTCCTGAGGTTGAATACGATTACTACAACTTTGAGGCGCTCAACATTCCGAAAGACCACCCGGCAAGAGATACACAGGACACGTTTTATATTGACGACAACATTGTTTTGAGAACGCAGACCAGCCCCGTTCAGATAAGATTTATGGAGCAGCACAAGCCGCCTTTCCGTATGATTGCACCCGGCCGTGTTTTCCGTTCCGACGCTGTTGACGCTACACACTCCCCTCTTTTCCACCAGATTGAGGGACTTGTAGTTGACAAGGGCGTTTCAATGGCAGATCTTAAGGGCACGCTTGAAGCATTTGCAAAGCGCCTTTACGGTGAGGACACGAAAATCCGTTTAAGACCGCACCACTTCCCGTTCACGGAACCAAGCTGTGAAATTGACGTTTCCTGCTTCAAATGCGGCGGCAAGGGCTGCCCGATGTGCAAGGGTGAAGGCTGGATTGAAATTCTCGGCGGTGGAATGGTTCACCCGAAGGTTCTTAAAAACGGCGGCGTTGACCCTGAGGAATACAGCGGCTTTGCTTTCGGTATCGGACTTGAAAGACTTGTTATGTTCCGTTTCAACATTGATGATATGAGATTGCTTTACGAGAATGATTTAAGATTTCTCGGTCAGTTTTAAGGAGGTGTGCTGAATGATTTTATCAAGAAAATGGCTTAAGGATTACGTTAATTTAGATGATATTTCAGACAAGGAATTCTGCGACGCAATGACCCTTTCGGGCTCAAAGGTTGAAGAGTTCAAGGTTGAAGGTGCAGAAATTGAAAATGTTGTTGTAGGTAAAGTAAACTCACTTACACAGCACCCCGATTCAGACCATTTATGGATTTGCTCAATCAATGTAGGCGGTGAGGCTGACGAGCAGATAGTTACAGGCGCTCAGAATCTTACAGTCGGCGACTATATTCCCGTTGCACTGCCGGGCGCAGTTGTTATCAACAGAAAAGACCACAAATTGGAAAAAATCAAAAAAGGCAAACTGCGCGGCGTTGAGTCAAACGGTATGCTTTGCTCTATTGACGAGCTTGGACTTACGCAGAATGATTTTCCGTATGCGACAACAGACGGCATTTTCATTTTAGGCGACGACTGCGACAAGACGCTCGGAATGGATATTCACAAGGCAATCGGCTATGACGACACCTGCGTTGAATTTGAAATAACGTCAAACAGATGCGACTGTATGTCCGTTTCAGGTCTTGCAAGAGAGGCTGCCGCAACATTCGGCAGAGAATTCACATTCAAAAAGCCTGTTGTTAAGGCAGGTCACGGCAACGTAAACGATATGCTCAAAGTCAATATTGCCGAGCCTGAAAAATGCTACCGCTACTCAGGTGCAGTTGTTGAAAACGTTAGAGTAAAAGAAAGCCCGAGATGGCTTCGTGAAAGACTTCGTGCAAGCGGTGTAAGACCGATAAGCAACATTGTTGACATCACAAACTACGTTATGCTTGAATACGGCCAGCCGATGCATGCATTTGACCTGCGTTTTCTTGACGGCAACACTGTTAATGTAAGAAATGCAAGAAACGGCGAAACAATCACAACACTTGACGGTGTTGAACGCGAGCTGAACGACAGTATGCTTGTAATTGCCGACGAAAACAAGCCTGTTGCAGTAGCAGGCGTTATGGGCGGCGAATACAGCGGTATTATGGACGATACAACAACTATAGTTTTTGAATCTGCCTGCTTTAACGGAATTTCGGTAAGAAGAACTGCAAAGGCTCTCGGAATGAGAACGGAGGCGTCAAGCAGATATGAAAAAGAACTTGACCCGAGTGCAACACTTGACGCACTTAACCGTGCTCTTGAACTTGTTCAGTTACTTGATGCAGGTGATGTTGTTAACGGTGTTGTTGACAATTTTGTTAACCCAAAAGAGCCTGTTTCGCTGAAATTCGACTACAAGTGGATAAACGATTTCATCGGCATTGATTTAAGCGAAGACGAGCAGAAGAAAATCCTTGAAAAGATTGAATTCACATTTGACGGTGATATGATTACCGCCCCGTCCTTCAGAAACGATATTGAGCATATTGCCGATATTTCAGAAGAAGTTGCACGTTTCTTTGGCTATCACAACATTCCGAACAGAATTTTAAGCGGTATCGCAGTAGGCAAACTTACCGATGAGCAGAAATTTATAAGAACGATTAATGACACACTTCTCTCCTGCGGCTGTAGTGAGGTTTCAACATTCAGCTTCATCAGCCCTAAAGCATATGACAGAATCAATCTTGCAAAAGACAGTGAAATGAGAGAGTCTGTTGTAATCAGCAATCCGCTCGGCGAGGACACAAGCGTTATGAGAACGACAATTCTGCCGTCAATGCTCGGCGTGCTTTCTCACAACTACAACCACAAAAATGAAAGCGCAAGCCTGTTTGAGGTAGGCACTGTATATAAACCGACCGAAAAGGGCAAACTTCCGATTGAAAAGCAGAAAATTGCTGTCGGCTTATACGGAAACGGCGTCGATTTCTACACAGTCAAGGGCATCGTTGAAAAGCTGCTTTATGTGCTCAACACTGCTGAATATGATGTTCAGCCGGTTACAGACAATCCAACCTTCCACCCGGGCAGATGCGCTCAGTTTATCATAGAAGGCAAAACGGTTGCAACACTCGGCGAGGTTCATCCGCTTGTTGCTGAAAATTACAACATCGGAACAAGAGTTTATCTTGCTGAAATTGATGTTGACGCCGCTTATGAATACAAACTCGGTACAAGAACACACAAGCCGCTGCCTAAATTCCCTGCAACCTCGAGGGATCTTGCTTTTGTTTGTGAAAAAGAAATCCCTGTTCTTGTACTTGAAAAAGCCATTGGCGAGGCAGTCGGCAAGACGCTTGAAGCCGTAAAGCTGTTTGATGTTTATGAAGGTGATCAGATTGAAGACGGCAAAAAGAGCGTTGCATTCAACATCAGAATGAGAAGTTCAGAGAGAACACTGACTGACGAAGAGGCAGATTCTGCCGTAAAACGTGCAGTAAAAGCCCTTAATAAAATGGGAATTTCCCTGCGTTCATAAAGATTTTTTATTAAAAATCAAAAAAACATTGTAATTATATTCAATTTTGTATATAATTAGTTTATATGGGAGGTGGCTTTACTATGACCGATAAAACAATGACCTTTAAAATTGGTGATGAAAAAGATGATGTTATGAAGGATACCCTTACACAGGTATTTGACGCACTTAAGGAAAAGGGTTATAATCCTATCAATCAGATTGTCGGCTACATTCTTTCGGAAGACCCGACTTATATCACGACAAACAACAATGCAAGAAGTCTTATAAGAAGGCTTGACCGCGATGAGCTTCTGGCAGCTATGGTAAAGTCTTATCTTAACAGTTAATATAAAGGAGGTATTACTTTGGCAGATACACAAGATACATTCCTTACTTACAAAGGAAAGCCTTTGGTAAGATCAGGCAAAACGATTTATTACGGCAATATGTCTGACCCTTATGTAGCATGCTTCACAATTCAGTCTGAAAAAGAATTCAATGATATGACACTTTCAGAGAAAGTGCTTATTCAGATAATCAACACAGACCCGAGCATTACAAACCCAAAGGAAAAGGTTATTAAAAAAAGTGAAAAAACAGGTCTTTTTACTGCGCTTGATTTAGGAGCAGTCTGGCTTGAAAGAGCATTGAAAAATAAATAACCGAATAAATTTTAAACCCCGTAGAAATTTTGAATTTCTGCGGGGTTTTTTGTGATGCCATTGGACGTTGTTATAATTATACGGGAGGGTGCGTAGACACGACCCTACTTTTTGTGCGGGTCGTCGGGGACGCCGAACCCTACGGTTATTTTACGATGCGGCGGGGTGAGGGTGCGGGTGTCCGGTGGGCACCTCTGCGCAGCAGAAGCACCGACCGAGCCGACAGGTGAGACCACCCCGCCCTACGGTAATACAATAAAAAAGAGGGCAACGAATGCCCCCTTAATTAATTAATATTTCAAATTTTTTATAATCTGTTCCATCTCGTCAAGATGCTTTTCCATATCTGCCACAAGGGCAAACTGATTCCTTGCTCGAACAAGATTGTGTTCGGGGTAAGCGGTTTTAAAATATGTATCACCGTTAAGATAATCGGTTAAAAATCTCATACCGCATTCAAAAGTCATAAGAATTGATGCAAAGGCAAGATTATCAATCTCTGCCTGAACAAAATCACTGCCGACCTCAGACAGAAAGCCTTTGGCATAAGCCTCAAAATACTCAAGGCTTACCGATACTTTGCTCAAATCCTTTTCATCCTCGGATGCTGTATTTGCACCGAATCTGATTGAATCGCCGAAGTCATAAAGTGCAAGACCCGGCATTATGGTATCAAGGTCTATTACGCAAATCGCTTTATCGGTTTTTTCATCAAAAAGAACATTATTTAGCTTTGTATCATTATGCGTAACACGAAGCGGCAGCTTGCCCTGTGCAATCATATTTACAAAGCGGCTGCAATATTCCTCCCTTGCCTTTACAAATTCAATTTCACCAAGGCAGGTATCTTTTCTGCCTGAAAGGTTATTTTCAACGGCAGGAAGAAATTCGGTTCTGTAACGTTTTTCGGTATTATGAAAATCGGGAATAGTTTCATAAAGAGAATCAGCCGGAAAATCAGCAAGAAGCTTTTGAAATTTACCGAAAGCAACACCGCTCTGACCAAACATCTCTGCACTTTCAACCTGATTGTAGCCCACGGAATCCTCAACAAAAATATAAGCTCTGTAATAATGATTATCATCTGTTTTATAAAACTTATTACCGTCTTTTGTCTTTATAAAATGAAGCGTTTCCCTGTTTTCGTCTCCGCCATTTTCGCGGATACCCTTGCGAAGATAAGATGTAACACTGAAAACATTATCCATAAGTTTTTCAATATCTTTAAAAACATTCGGATTGATATTCTGAACAATATATTTCCATATTTTGCCGTTATCATCATATGTTACAAGATAAGTTGTATTGATATGACCTGAGCCGTATACATTATAATCAACAAGCTTACCTTTAAAATCAAAATTATCAAGAATATTATTAATGTCTGCCATTAACTCCCCTCCAATGAATATAATTTTACCACATTACAGTGCATTTGTAAATAACAAAAAAAGGGTGGCAACAATGCCACCCGATATTTTTATAAATCAATCTCTTCTGAGAGCCTCGATAGGACTTAATTTTGCCGCCTTTTTGGCAGGATATACACCGAAGATAAGCCCTACACCGCTTGAGAAAAACAGTGCAAGAAGAATTGTGCCGATAGTTACATTCGGCTCAATCTTAACTATTGCGCAAGCGCCGTATGCGCCCGCCACGCCAACTATTACACCGATAATTCCGCCTATCAGACAAAGAATAATCGACTCTGTAAGGAACTGCGTAACAATAACCCTTGTTTTTGCGCCGAGTGATTTTCTGATACCGATTTCCCTTGTACGCTCTGTAACTGACACGAGCATAATATTCATAACGCCGATACCGCCTACAAGAAGTGAAATTGCACCGATACAGGCAATAAAGGTAGTCAATACGGAAATGATAACATCAACAATTTGAATATATGTTGCCATATCCTGCGCCATATAAAGATTATTTGAAAAGTTTCCGTGAGCCGCTTTTAAATAGTTGACTGTTGCATTGCCGATAGCCTCATTGTCTACCCCGTCTTCACTCATAACATACATCATACTTAATTTTGCATCTGCACCCGTAATCTGTGTAAGAGTGGTGCAAGGCATAAACAGCATTATCGTAGGCTGGTCGCCTGTCTGAAACATTTCGGCAAACTGAGAAGTTGAGCCGCTGCTTGCTCCGCCCATCATTGATTCAATGTTTGCAACGCCGATAATTTTAACTTTTCTTGTTGCGCCTGATGAAGAAACTGTAACATATTCGCCTACAACATCTTCATAACCAAAGGTAACTTTCGCGCTTTCAACACCTATAATTGCAACGGGCGACGCGGCAGCATATTCGTCATCTGTCATAAATCTGCCAAAATCGCACGGAGCGTTCATAGCATACTGAATATCGGGATTAACGCCGACAAGAGTTGCGGTAGCCTGTGTAGCGGTTTTATCAATCGTGCTGCTGCCAAATCCGAGAAGCATAGGCGAACAACTGTCTACACCGCTGACTTTCTTTTTAATATTTTCTACATCTTCAAGTGTAATATAATCATTATCGGTTGCCTGTGTGGCATCCACAGAAACCATAACGGCATTTGAACCCATATCTTCAATAAGAGAAACGATATAATCCCTTGCACCGGTACCTGCACCGATAATCATAATAACAGAACTGATACCAATAATAATACCGAGCATTGTGAGTAATGAACGCATCCAGTTTGCTTTTATACACTTGACTGCAATTTTTAAGCTTTCTGATAAATTCATAATATCACCCGATTACTTCGCTATTTTAACTTTAAAGGTATCCTCTTTAAACTCTGATGACGGTGCAGAAACAATCCGATCGCCTGTTGAAAGACCTGAAGTAACTTCATAATATGTGTCTGAAACTGCGCCCGTTTCAATCCGGGTTTTTATAACTTCTTTTTCTTCTTCGTTATAAAGGTAAACGAAAGTACCTGTTTTTTCAAGTACGATTGATTCAATCGGAACTACAGTAATACCAAGATGACTGCCGGCCTCGATTTCAACATCAGCGTCAAAACCAATAATAATATTTTCATCGGGGCTGTCAATTCTGACCTGAACATCAACGCCTGCTCCTGATGCAGTAAGACTTGAAAGACCGCTGATACCGGCCATTGAACCTACAGAGTCAAGAATTGAACCTGAACTGCCGCCTGTTGCAGTAGGCGCTTTTGCGGTAACTTCGCCTGTATATGAACCGTATGCCGTAGTGATTTTTGCAGGCATACCGACTTTGACCTTGTGAATATCATACTCATTAAGAGAAACAGTAACTACCATTGAATCCATATTTTCAAGAGTAATTCCGCCTGAAATAACAGATGCCTGCGTGCCCGGTACAAGGTCACACGCAGTAATTGTGCCGTCAAATGTTGCAACCCAGCCTGCCTCAAGTTCAGCGCTTGTTTGTTTTAAAGTATCGAGAGCACTTTTGGCAGTAGTCATAACTTCTCTTTTGGCATTTACCGTACTGTCCGAAGCAAGGATGCCGTAAAGTTCTTTCTGAGCGGTAAGCGCAGTAATCTGAAGTTCGAGAGATGCACCCTGAGCACTGTTGCTGTTCATAATTGCAGAGACAACGCCTTTCCAGTCTACTGCTCTTACGGCAGCTTCTATCATATCTGCGGCAGCACCGCTTTCAATAACATCTGCAAAACCGTCTTCTATTGCTTTTACTACTGCCTTTGCAACTTTTTCAGCAATAGCGTCTGACGAAAGATTGCCGTTGTTTATTTCCTGGGCAATGGTTTCCATAACAACCCGAACAAGTGCATTCGTTGATTCAACATCTGCTGCAACTCTGTTTATTGTATTTACCAAATCGGTAAGTGCAGCCACAAGGCCCTCCATAGTTGCAGGGTAAGAAACAGTTTCTGTTTCAGAAGTAGACGGAATTGTAATTATAGGTTCATTTGAAGTATCTTCTTCAGACGAAGTTTCTTCTGTAGTCGGCTCGGTGGTGGGAGCAGAAGTCGGTCTTCTCGTTGTAACAACGGGTGTAGAATCGGGAAGATTTTCAAGTTGTTCTTCAAGTGCATTTATCTGTTTATCAACTGCACTGATTTTTGCATTAGCGTCTTTCTGATCTTTTACAGCCTCGTTATAACTTGCACGGGCATTATTATATGTAGCCTGAAGTTTTGAAATTTCGCCGTTTAATGTGCTTGTATCAAAAGTAGCAAGTTTATCGCCCTCTTTGACTTCATCACCCGTCTGCACAAAAACTTCTTTTACTGTAGCCACGGCATCAACTTTATACTCTTTTGATGAACCGGCAGTTACCGTGCCTGTTGCACTGACGCTTTCGTGAATATCGTCAGTACTGATAGTTGTAAGTTTTACCTCGGGTGCTTTATTCTTGATTGCAATACCTGCGATTACTGCGCCGATAATTACAACTGCAAGCACAACCGAAACAATAATTATTGTTGTTTTCTTACTTTTTTTCTTAATAGTTGCCATTGCTAAAACCTCTGTTTATATTATTATTTAAACTGTAAATTAGTATAATTCCTATTTGTATAAATGTCAATAACAAATAGTAAAGTTTTTTTGTAAACATTTAATTAATAATATGTTATGAAAAGATGATTAAAACGGTGCGTTTTGAATAACGCACCGTTATATTAATCTGATATCACTTTTTTAAAGCCTTTAATGCACGCTGACCGATATCTTTTCTGAAATGCTTATTTTCAAAATCAATCTTGTCTACAGCACTGTAAGCCGTATCAAGTGCCTGCTGTAAATCTGTGCCCAGAGCAGTTACACCGAGAACTCTGCCGCCTGCCGTAACAAGTTTGCCGTCTTTAAGTGCAGTGCCTGCGTGATATACGGTAACGCCGTCTGCCTGACCGTTTGTAAGTCCTGTAATTTCAAGCCCCTTCGGATATGATTTAGGATAACCGCCCGACGCAATAATAACACAGGCACTGGCATCATTGCTCCACTCAATATTGAGGTCTGAAAGTGTTTCATTATTAATAGCGTCAAAAATATCCATAATATCTGTTTTAAGGCGAGGCAGAACGACCTGTGTTTCAGGGTCGCCGAAACGGCAGTTATATTCAATAACCTTAGGTCCTTTCGGAGTAATCATAAGCCCGAAATAAAGACACCCTTTAAATGTTCTGCCCTCTTTATTCATAGCCTCAATGGTCGGAATAAAGATTTCTTTCATACACTGCTCGGCAATTTCATCGGTATAATACGGATTTGGAGAAACAGTGCCCATACCGCCTGTATTAAGACCCTTATCGCCGTCAAGCGCTCTTTTATGGTCCATAGAAGAAACCATCGGCTTTACGCATTTTCCGTCAGTAAAAGCAAGAACAGAAACCTCGGGACCTGTAAGAAATTCTTCAACAACAACATTATTGCCCGATGCGCCGAAAATCTTATCCTCCATAATCTCTTTAACGCCTGCGATGGCATCTTCAAGATTTTCGGGAATAATTACGCCCTTGCCGAGTGCAAGTCCGTCTGCTTTAATGACGGTCGGAAATTCATTCTTTTCGGTAATATAAGCGATAACATTTTCTGCGTTATCAAACACTTTATATTCGGCAGTCGGAATGTTATATTTGAGCATAAGATTTTTTGAAAATACTTTAGAGCCTTCAATAATTGCGGCATCTGCTTTCGGACCGAAGGTTGCAAAGCCTGCCTTATTAAGTGCGTCAACCATACCTGCAACAAGCGGGTCATCGGGTGCAACAACAACAAAATCAGCCTTAATTTCTTTTGCAAGTGCAACTACGCCGTCAATATCGGTTGCAGAAATATTATAACATTCTGCATCATAAGAAATACCGCCGTTTCCGGGGCAGCATGCAACGCTGTCTACTCTTGGGGATTCTTTAATTTTTCTGATTAAGGCGTGCTCTCTGCCGCCTCCTCCGACTACTAATACTTTCATAGTGTTCTCCTTTATTGTATGTAAGTAACGGTGCGTCGAGGGTGCGGGTGTCCGGTGGACACCTCTGCGAAGCAGAAGCACCGACCGAGCCGACAGGTGAGACCGCCGCACCCTACGAAGTAACAGTACAAATATCATCACGTATAACGAATTATTTATTTTTATTGATAATTCTTGTTTCTTCTTCGCCTGTTTCGAGATTGATAAAGCGTGTAAAAAGCGAAACCTTATTATCTTCATTCAGGTTTACCCAGATCATATCTGTAAAGGCGTCAATATCACCGTCAATCTCAACAGGTGTCGGCTCACCCTCAAATGACGGAATCGGATTGCCGTCGCATTTATAAGTGTGAATAAAATGACCGAGTCCTGCCTCGGCAGGATATTCAAAGAAATACCTTACACACTGCGGCTTGCCCATATTTGACTTGAGTATAGAAAGCACATAATCACCGTCAGGCTTTACAACGCCTGAAATTCTCGGTGTGTAATTCGGCTCGTCAGGCTCAAACTCACGTGTTAAAAGTGCGTGGCGGTAGCAATGACCGTCTTTCATACAATCGTAAATTGTGTCAGTCTGATCACCGTTTGTAACGATTGTTTTGCCGTCAAGCTTTAAAACAGGATTATAAATTATAAGTGACGGGTCTACCATTTTTGATTCATCAAATGCCTTTGTGCGGATTCCGCCGCGGTCATTCTCTTCAAAAATTCTGTTTCTGCTGTTTTCGCTTCTGCCCATAATAAAGTAAGCGATTACGGCATTTTTGCCGTCCTTTGATTTACCGAGTACAATACCTCTGCCCGGATATGAATTTGTGCTTAGTTCTTTTTCAAGAGTTGTAATTTCCATATTTATACCTCAATAATTTCTGTTGTTTTTCCGTTAACCTTAATTCTGCCGTCGCAGAACAGTGACACAGCCTGCGGAAGAATTTTCCACTCGCACTGCTCCATAACACGCTTTTGCAGAATTTCAGGAGTATCGCCGTTTTTAACCTCGGCGGCTTTCTGCAGAATAATCGGTCCGCCGTCACATTCCTCTGTAACGAAATGAACTGTTGCGCCCGTTACTTTTACACCGCTTGCAAGAACTGCCTCGTGAACATGAAGTCCGTAATAGCCCTTACCGCAGAAGGACGGTATAAGCGCAGGATGCACATTCATCATTTTAAGCGGAAAAGCCTTTACTATCTGCTCATCAAGAATTGTCATAAAACCTGCATAAACAACAAGGTCTGCCTTTTCTTCAAGTAAGGCGTCTGTTACTGCTTTTGTGTATGATTTAACATCTGCATATTCAGCACGTGGAATAACACGTGTTTTAATGCCATTATTTTTTGCTCTTTCAAGAGCATAAACGCCGTCCTTTGACGAAATAACACAGGTAATTCTGCCGTTTTTGATTTCACCGTTTTTCTGAGCATCAATAAGCGCCTGAAGATTTGTTCCGCCGCCCGATACGAGCACTGCTATGTTCATCATACCAGATTCACGCCCTTTTCGCCGTTTCTGATTTCGCCGACAACTGCTGCCTGCTCACCTGCTGCGTTCAGAATTCTTACTGCCTCGTCGGCTTTATCGGCATCAACGGCAATAATAAGGCCATTGCCCATATTGAATGTGTTATACATATCTCTTTCCGGAATATTGCCTACACTCTGAATCAAATCGAAAATCGGCTTTTTGAAACACTTATCCTTTTCAATTACTGCAAGCGTATCATCATTGAGCATTCTCGGCACATTTTCATAAAAGCCGCCGCCTGTTATATGAGAAATAGCATTTACGTTAACCTTTTCCATAAGTGCAAGAAGAGGCTTAACATAAATTCTTGTTGGAGTAAGAAGTTCTTCACCGAGAGTTGTATCAAGTTCGTCATACTTATTATTAATAGTTTTTTCGTTGATATCAAACACTTTGCGAACAAGTGAAAAGCCGTTTGAATGAACACCCGAAGATGCAACTGCGATAAGCGCATCACCTGCTTTAAGATTTTCGCCCGAAACAAGTTTGTCCTTATCACCGATACCAACAGTAAAGCCTGCAAGATCATAATCCTCATCAGGCATAAGACCCGGGTGCTCGGCAGTTTCACCGCCTACAAGAGCACAGCCTGCCTGAACGCAGCCTTCAGCAACGCCTTTAACAATCTGCTCTATTTTCTCGGGATAATTCTTGCCGCAGGCAATATAATCAAGGAAAAACAGAGGCTTTGCACCGCTGCATGCAACGTCATTTACGCACATTGCAACGCAGTCGATACCGATTGTATCGTGCTTGTCCATAATAAAAGCAAGTTTAAGCTTTGTGCCTACACCGTCTGTTCCGCTGACAAGAACAGGATTTTTATACTCTTTTGCAGCAATTTCAAACATACCGCCGAAACCGCCTATACCGCCGATAACGCCGGGAATAGTTGTTCTTTTCACATGTGATTTAATAAGTTCTACCGACTCATAGCCTGCTGTAACATCAACGCCTGCGTCAGCGTAACTTTTGCTGAAACTTTTTTCCATAATTCTGTCCTCTTATATTTCTTTAATTTTTTCCTGAAGTGCTTTATCCTTTTCAATAACTGCCTGTGCCATATCAGCTCTCATTTCAATCAACTTCCGAGAAAGTTCACTGTCGAAAACAGCAAGAATTTCAGCGGCAAGAAGTGCTGCATTTTTTGCTGCGTTCACACCGACTGCGGCAACAGGGATTCCGGGAGGCATCATAACAGTTGCGAGCATAGCATCCATACCGTCAAGCACCTTTGCCGAACAGGGAATTCCGATAACGGGAAGTGTAGTTGATGCGGCAAGAACCCCGCCGAGATGAGCCGCCATACCTGCTGCGGCAATAATTACGCCGAAACCGTTTTCAATAGCATTTTCGGAAAATGCCTGTGCCTCTTTCGGTGTTCTGTGGGCACTAATAACTCTTACCTCGGTTTCAATGCCGAGTTCCTTTAACTGTTTAATTGCAGGGGTTACGATTGGCAAATCGCTGTCAGAACCCATAATGATTGCAACCTTTTTCATACTTAACCTCCAAGATAAATTAAACTAAAATCGTTTTAAATATTTTACAATATACTGCCTTTTTTTTCAATAGATTACAAAGAAAAAAGCAATGTTTATTTGCGGTGAAATTTAGTTAAAAAGAACAAAAAGCAGAACAATGCAATTCTGCACCATTCTGCCTGAAAATACTATTTATTAACTGCCTGCGCGTAAGGCGAAGTGCCTGATTCTTCCCTGCCCTCACGTCTTGCCTGCAAGTCCGACTCAACAACTGCACGCTTTTCCTTTGTGTAATTAATAAATAACAGCGGAATGATAAAGAGCACGCTTGCGATAGCAGGAGTAAGAATTACAAGAGGCCAAATCCAATTATCAAACGCAGCAGTTTGAGTGCCAACATAAACCTCTGCATTTTCAATAGCCTTATAACCGAGAACAGAAAGTGCAAGAGTTGCAAGACCTGCAGTAATACCGCTTGAAATTTTTGTAAAGCTGGTCTGCATTGAGAAAGTAATACCCTCTGTGCGCTTGCCTGTTTTCCATTCCATATAATCAATACTGTCACAGAAAATTGAGGTCTGTGCAATAGAAGATGCACCTGCCGGCAGACTGCCTAGACCGATAATTGCCATTGAAATCCAAAGATTTTTACCCTCAAATCCAATGAAAAAGGCAATAATTCTTGTAATAATATTCGTAACCTGAATCAGAATAAGCACATTTACATAACCGCCGAACCATTTTTTCAGTTTATCGGCAAAAAGCATACCGATAAAGCTCGGAAGCCCCGTCATGGCAAAATAAATTGTGGTTAATCCAAGAGCACCGATAATTGAGCCGAGTCCCGTATTTCCGAGGAAATCAGCAGGAATTTTATACTTAAAGAAATATGTAACAAGATTTGCACCGAAGCCAAGAGCACCGCAGAGATTTGCAAGCGTTACGAGAAGGAGCATCTTATTCCGGAACAAAAGAGCAAAACTTTCACGCAGAGTTGCCTGCTGCTCCTGCTGATTTACGTGAATACGCTCCTGCGCATAAGAACAGCGGTAACTTATCATTGCACCGCCGAAGCCGAAAATAAGCGCAAAAACAAATGTAATAAACGGCATACTTACGCCTTTGGCGTTTGCAATCATTTCAAGCACCATTGGTATACCAACACTGAGTGCACCGTAAACAGCACTTCCGACAGTTCTTGCCCACTGAACAAATCTGTCACGCTCTGTTGAATTCGGCGAAACGGCTGCCGTAATACCCCAGATACTTACATCCTGCACGGTATAAGCCAGATCCCAGCAGATATACATAATAACAAAATATGCAACACGAAGCCACAAAAGATCTTCTCTTGTTGTGAAAACAAGGAAAAGAAGAACAGTAAATATACCCACGGGAAGCGGCGTATATTTTAAAAACGGCCGCATTTTTTCGCCGTTTTTAAACGAATGTTTATCAATGTATGAGCCGACAATCGGGTCATTTACACCATCCCACACCTTCATTACAATGAGCAGAACAGACACAACAATTGCAGGAAACATTGCAATATCCGTCATAAAATAAGTAAAGAAAGATGCGCCGATAAGCGAGTAAACCATATTCTGACCGCACAGGCCGAAAATGAAATTACCCATTTCCTTTTTGGAAACATAGTTTTTTTCCTGAACCGTATTCATAATTTTACCCCTTTATATTTGTTAAAATTAACAATTACAATATAAATATAACATAAATAAAGCAGGAATACAAGGAAGGGCAGAAAATATTTATAAAACGAGAGAGTACAGCGGCACTCCCTTGCAATGTAAATTGCGGCTCGATGAGGGCATCGACCCCTACGAAGGTACAATAACATTTGGGCGTTTTGTGTATAAAACTATCAAAACGGGAGGGCACGGAGACCCTCCCCTGAGACGTTATAATTCAGACAAAAAAGGAGGCAGTAAAAACTGCCTCCCTGATTTATAAGCCATTATCTTATACAAGCTCAATGATGCACATTTCTGCAGCGTCACCACGACGAGGGCCTGTTTTGATAATACGAGTGTAACCACCGTTTCTGTCTGCATACTTTGGAGCGATTTCATCAAAAAGTTTCTTAACGGTATCTTCCTTAGTAACATAAGCAAGAACCTGTCTTCTTGAATGAAGGGTGTTCTCTTTGGCGAGAGTAATCATTTTCTCAGCCATAGGGCGAACTTCCTTTGCTCTTGTAACGGTTGTTTCCATCTTGCCGTTTGATAAAAGTAAAGTTACCATTCCTCTGAGCATTGCTTTTCTGTGATCAGTAGTTCTGCCCAATTTTCTGGTACCTGGCATAGAAATTCCCTCCTTTAGTCCTCTTCATGACTAAGTCCGAATCCAAGTGAAGAAAGTTTGTTGATAACTTCATCAAGACTCTTTCTTCCGAGATTTCTGACTTTCATCATATCTTCTTCGGATTTACCGATTAAATCTTCAACTGTATTGATACCTGCTCTCTTCAAGCAGTTAAATGAACGAACTGAAAGATCAAGTTCTTCGATAGTCATTTCGAGAACCTTTTCTTTACCGTCATCATCCTTTTCAACCATAATCTCTTTGTTGCTTACTTCTTCAGAAAGGTCTACAAAAAGTTTAAGGTGATCGTTAAGGATTTTAGCAGCCAGTGAAACTGCTTCATCTGCCGGAATAGTTCCGTCTGTTTCAACATCAAGAATAAGTTTATCAAGGTCTGTCTGCTGACCTACACGGGTATTTTCTACAGTATAATTTACTTTAAGAACAGGAGTATAGATTGAGTCAATGGCGATAGTGCCGATTGGCAAATCCATAATCTGCTTATTGCGGTCACAGGGAACATAGCCTCTGCCGCCGTCGGCAGTGAGCTCCATAATAACTTCTGCGCCTTCATCAAGGTAAGCAATGTGAAGTTCCGGATTCAGAATCTCAACATCAGAGCCGTGTTCAATATCACCTGCTGTGATTTCGCCCTGACCGCTTGCTTTAAGATAAAGCGTTTTTGCAGAATCATCATGTATTTTAAGAATTACATTTTTAAGATTAAGAACAATCTCTGTAACATCTTCCTTAACATGAGGAATTGTAGAAAATTCGTGTAAAACACCGTCAATTTTAACAGATGTGATAGCGTAGCCGGGAAGTGAAGACAAAAGCACTCTTCTCATTCCGTTACCAAGAGTTGTGCCGAAACCCCTTTCAAGAGGTTCAACTACAAACTTACCTACACTTCTGCTGCCCTGAGTAGATAAATCTACAATCTCGATATTAGGCTTATCAATTTCAATCATTTAAAAGCCTCCTAAAAAATATTTTGTTGCACTAAATAAAAGAAATGATCAACTATTATTTAGAATAGAATTCGACGATTAAATGCTCTTCAACAGGAGTTGCGATTTCTTCCCTTTCAGGAGTTCTCATAACCTTAACTTCCATAGCATCTTTGTTTGCTTCAAGCCACATCGGAACAGGGCGTGCGCCGTTTGTTTCAACAAGGCCTTTGAATTCATCTGTTGATTTGCTTGTTTCTTTAACAGCAACAACATCACCGGCAGTAAGAAGGTAAGACGGAATATCTACCTTAGTGCCATTTACAGTGAAGTGAGCATGGTTTACAAGCTGACGAGCCTGTGCTCTTGAGCTTGCGAAGCCTGCCTCATAAACTACATTATCCAAACGGCTTTCACAAATCTGAAGAAGATTTGTACCGGTTACGCCGGCCTTTCTTTCTGCCATAAGGAAATATTTGTGAAACTGACTTTCTGCTATGCCATAGTAGCGGCGTGCTGATTGCTTTGCACGAAGCTGAAGACCATATTCAGAAGTCTTTTTACGGTTCTGACCGTGCTGACCAGGTGCATATGAACGGCGTTCAAATGCGCATTTATTTGTATAACATCTGTCACCTTTAAGGAAGAGTTTCTTACCTTCACGGCGGCAGAGTTTACAAGCAGGTCCTGTATATCTTGCCATATCAAGTTACCTCCAATTATACTATACGCGGCGTCTTTTAGGCGGACGGCAGCCATTGTGCGGGATAGGAGTAACATCTTTAATAAGAGTTACAGTAAGACCTACTGTTTCAAGTGCTCTTATTGCAGATTCACGGCCGGCACCCGGTCCTTTAACATAAACTTCAACAGTTTTCATACCGTGCTCCATAGCAGCCTTAGCAGCTGTTTCTGCTGCTGTCTGAGCAGCAAACGGAGTTGATTTTCTTGAGCCTCTGAAGCCCATTTCACCTGCTGATGCCCAGGAAACTGCGTTTCCCTGCATATCAGCAATAGTTACGATAGTGTTGTTGAAGGTTGACTGGATATGAACTGTACCACGCTCAATATTTTTCTTCTCACGGCGTTTGCGGGAAGTTGTGGTTTTCTTTGTAGCCATATTTGTTTCCTCCTACAATTATTTCTTCTTGTTTGCTATTGTCTTCTTCGGGCCCTTGCGGGTACGTGCATTGTTTTTAGAAGTCTGACCTCTTACCGGAAGTCCCTTTCTGTGACGAATGCCTCTATAGCAGCCAATTTCTATAAGTCTTTTGATATCGAATGCAACGTCTCTGCGAAGATCACCTTCAACAGTTACATTCTTTTCAATATAATCACGAATCTTGGAAACCTCATCCTCTGACAAATCTCTGCAACGAGTGTCGGGATTGATTCCTGTTGCGTTGATAATCTGAGTAGCTGTTGTTCTGCCGATACCGTAAATATAGGTAAGGCCGATTTCAACTCTCTTATCATTAGGTAAGTCAACACCTGAAATACGTGCCATTTTACAGTTTACCTCCGATTATTAATTCAGGGTTTAACCCTGACGCTGTTTGTGCTTTGGATTTTCACAGATAACCATTACTTTTCCATTGCGTTTAATAACTTTGCATTTATCGCAAATTTTCTTTACAGAAGGTCTAACTTTCATTTTGAATATCCTCCTTAATTTACTTTGAGCGCCAAATAATACGACCCTTTGTAAGATCATAAGGTGACATCTCAATGGTTACCTTATCACCGGGAAGAATACGAATGTTGTTCATTCTGAGCTTTCCGCTGATATGGGCTAAAATAATGTGATCGTTTTGAAGTGTAACCTTAAAAGTTGTGTTAGGTAAAACTTCAACCACAGTACCTTCAACTTCAATCATATCTGACTTAGACATCAATTTACCTCGCTATTTCAATACGATTTAGATGTTTTTTATTTAACTGGAATCACATTGCGGCGTAATCGCCAACAATTGATTTGACCCAAGCAATAGGATTTGAAAATCCGTTGCTTAAACGACTGTCATAATTACAGGGCCGTTAGAAGTGATTGCAACCGTGTGCTCAAAATGAGCAGAAAGTTTGCCGTCAGCAGTAACGACTGTCCAGCCGTCTTTAAGTTGTTTTACCTTATAGGTTCCCTGATTGATCATCGGTTCAATTGCCAATGTCATTCCGGGTAACAGTCTGATACCACGACCTTCGTGTCCGAAGTTAGGTACACTGGGATCTTCATGAAGTTTAGTTCCGACCCCATGTCCGACGAAATCACGGACTACTCCGTAACCGCGTTCCTCACAGTAAGTCTGAACTGCGTGACCAATATCGCCGATTCTGTTGCCTGCTACAGCCTGCTCAATGCCTTTATAAAGACTTTCACGGGTTGTATCAATCAGCCGCTTTGCTTCGGGAGAGCAAGTCCCGGCAACAAAAGTAGCAGCATTATCGCCGTTATAGCCATTCTTGGCAGCACCTAAATCTATGCTGACAATATCACCTTCCTGAATGATTCTGTCTGATTTAGGAATGCCGTGAATAACTTCATTATTTATAGAAATACATGCAGTGGCAGGAAAATCATATAAACCAAGGAAATTCGGCACAGCGCCTCTTTTCTTAATAAGGTCATACGCAATTTTATCTATTTCTTTAGTTGAAACACCGGGCTTTACAGCCTCGCCTGCCACCATTAATGCTTCAGCAGAAATTTTGCAAGCCTCTTTCATAAGCTCGAGTTCTCTGCTGCTTTTAAGCACTACCATGTTAATCCTCCAACGCTGCAAAAACGAGAGCAGTAGTATCTGCCACTTCTTCCTGACCCTCAACAATTACAAGTTTGCCGAGTTCTGAATAAAAGTCTTTCAACGGTTCAGTCATCTCGTGGTATTCCTTGAGTCTTGCCTGAACTGTTTCGGGAGCATCGTCCTTGCGCTGAATAAGTTCACCGCCGCAGGCATCGCACACGCCTTCAACCTTAGGCTTTTTATAAAGCATATGATATGAATTTGCGCACTTTGCACATACTCTGCGGCCGGACATTCTTGCAGTAATCTTTTCATCGGGAACTTCAATATCAAGCACCTTATCAATTACAATGCCTGCATCCTCAAGAGCCTGAGCCTGAGGAATGGTTCTCGGAAAGCCGTCAAGAATAAATCCTTTTTCACAGTCTTTTTCTTTTAACCTGTCTTTAATAATTCCGATAACAACATCATCGGGAACAAGCTGGCCTGCTTCCATATAGGTTTTAGCCTTGAGTCCCATTTCCGTGCCCTCTTTAAGAGCGGCACGGAGAATGTTGCCTGTTGAAATTGCAGGGATTCCGAATTTATCAACAATTTTTTCTGCCTGGGTGCCTTTGCCGGCACCGGGAGCACCGAGAAGAATTAATTTCATAATTTATCCCTTTCTGAATTATTAATCAAGGAATCCTTTATAATGACGCATCATCATCTGAGATTCTATCTGACGAACTGTTTCAAGTGCTACACCGCACATAATGATGATTGAAGTACCGCCGAGGCTTACCGAGAAGCCGCCGTCTTTACCGCCTTCTGTCATCGGTGGGATTGCTGCATCACAAATAAGTGAAATAATCATTGGCAGCAATGCAACTACTGAAAGCATAAGAACGCCGATAAGAGTTAATCTTGAAAGAACTCTGAAAATATAATCAGATGTCGGTCTGCCGGGGCGGATACCCGGGATTGCGCCGTTATTCTTGCGGAGATTGTTTGCCATTTCGATAGGATTGTACTGAATTGTACTATAGAAGTATGCAAAGAAGATTATAAGAATGAAGTACATTCCTGCATACCACCATGAATCACTCTGGAAAGCATCAAAGAATTTTTCCCAGAATGTACCCTGATACTTATCTGATGAGATGAACATCTGAACAGTAGCAGGAAGTGAAAGAATTGATGATGCAAAGATGATTGGAAGTACGCCGCTCATATTAACCTTAATAGGCATATGAGTTGACTGACCGCCGTACATCTTTCTTCCTACAACACGCTTAGCATACTGAATCGGAAGTCTTCTTTCAGCATTATCCATAAATACAATGTAAACAATCATTGCGATAAACAGTACAAATACCATAGGAACAAGGAATCTGTAAACCAGACGTCCTGTGTCAAGGTACTGAATATATTGTTTAATGAGTGTCGGGAAACGGGATACGATACCTGCAAAGAGGATGATTGAAATACCGTTTCCGATGCCCTGAATGGTAATCTGCTCACCAAGCCACATAATTACAGCGGTTCCGGCAGTAAGAACAGTAACAATTACAACTGCCTGGAATACTGCATCAAAGCCTGTGAAAGCAGTGCCGTCAGCAGCAGTCATCAGATAATTATTTGCTCTGAGATAGAAGAAATAAGCGAGTGACTGAAGAACTGCAAGACCAACTGTTACAAAACGGGTGATTGATGCAATTTTCTTTCTTCCCTCTTCGCCTTCCTTCTGAAGTCTTTCAAGAGCAGGGATTGCAACTGCAAGGAGCTGCATAATAATTGAAGCGTTAATATACGGTGTGATTGACATAGCGAAAATAGTTCCGTATGTGAATGCACTACCTGTCATAAGGCTTAAATAGGTTAAGATTGTGTTGCCTTTTCCAATGTCAATTTCATCAACAATGTTAAGGAAAGGAACAGGAATCATAGAACCGATGCGGAAGACAAGTACTATAAATGCAGTGAAAAGAAGTTTTTTTCTGATGTCAGCAACTTTCCATGCATTTGCGAGGGTCTTTATCATTTAGAGCACCTCCACCTTGCCACCTGCAGCCTCAATCTTCGCTTTAGCACTCTCGCTTATTGCGCTGACTTTAACTGTTAATGCCTTTGTGATTTCGCCGTTACCGAGAACTTTGATACCGTCAAGTTCTTTCTTGATAAGGCCGCAAGCCTTAAGGCTTTCAGCATCAACTGTAGCATCAGCGTCAAATCTGTTTTCAAGATCAGCAACATTAACTACTGCATATTCAGTTCTGAAAATGTTGTTAAAACCTCTCTTAGGTACACGCCTCTGAAGCGGCATCTGGCCGCCTTCAAAACCGGGGCGGCGGCTGTAGCCTGAACGAGCCTTTGCACCCTTGTGACCTTTGCCGGCAGTTTTGCCTTGACCTGAACCGGCACCACGACCGATTCTTTTTACTGCCTTTTTGGATCCTTCAGCAGGAGAAAGTTCATGTAATTTCATAGTGCACCTCCTCCTTAGTCTTTTACGATTTCAACAAGGTGAGAGATTTTAGCAATCTTACCCTGTGTCTGTTCGTTATCCGGCTGAACTGTTACGTTGCCGATTTTACGAAGTCCAAGTGAGTGGGCGGTGGCAATCTGGTCTTGTTTTCTGCCAATTAAACTCTTTGTGAGTTTGATTTTGATTTCTGCCATTTTTCCACCCTCCTTAACCTAAAATTTCTTTTGCAGACTTGCCTCTTACAGCAGCAACTTCATCAGCAGTGCGAAGCTGTGCAAGTCCGTTCATAGTTGCACGAACTACGTTATAAGGGTTGTTTGAACGGATAGCCTTGCTACGGATATCTGCAATACCTACTGTTTCAATGACAGCACGAACAGGACCGCCTGCAATAACTCCGGTACCTTTTGGAGCCGGCATAAGAAGAACCTCGCCTGCGCCGAATTTACCCTTAACCTCATGAGGAATTGTTGTTCCTCTTAAAGCAACTTTGATTACATTCTTTCTTGCGTCTTCAATGCCCTTACGGATAGCATCAGGAACTTCGCCTGATTTACCAACACCGAAACCTACAAGACCGTTTTTGTCACCAACAACTACGAGTGCTGAGAACTTATAAATTCTACCACCCTTTACAGTTTTGGAAACACGGTTAATAGTTACAACTCTTTCTTCAAGTTCCATTGAAGATACGTCAATCTTTGCCATAAAGTATTTCCCTCCTTCGTTAGAACTCAAGTCCGCCTTCACGAGCGCCTTCTGCTACAGCAGCAACACGTCCGTGATAAACGTAACCGCCGCGGTCAAATACGCACTTTTCAATGCCCTTTGCCTTGGCTCTGTCTGCGATTGTCTTACCGACAGCCTTAGCTGCCTCTACATTTCCGCCGTACTGTGTGAAGTCCTTTTCAACTGTTGAAGCCTGTGCCAAAGTAACACCTGCAACATCGTCGATAAGCTGAACGTAAATATTGCTGAGGGAGCGATATACGTTGAGTCTTGGACATTCAGCAGTACCGGAAATCTTTCCGCGTACTCTCTTATGACGCTTCTGTCTTGCTTTATTAGCATCCTGTCTTGAAACCATAGTAATTCACTCCTTCCTTTATTTCTTACCTGCTTTTCCTTCTTTGCGGCGAATATGCTCTTCAGCATATTTAATACCTTTGCCCTTATAAGGTTCAGGAGGTCTCTTTTCACGAACCTGTGCTGCGAACTGACCTACTGCCTGCTTATCTGCACCAGAGATGATAATCTGAGTTGCAGAAGGACATTCAATTTTAACACCTTCAGGGGCTTTCATAATAACCTGATGTGAATAACCAAGGTTCATTACAAGATCTGTGCCCTGAAGCTGAACTCTGTAACCAACACCATTTACCTCAAGAACTTTCTTGAATCCTGTTGTTACACCTTCAACCATATTTGCAATAAGTGAACGTGTGAGACCGTGAAGGGCTCTGTTCTCTTTTGCGTCGTTTGGTCTTGAAACATTAATCTCGCTGCCGTTAGCGCTAACGCTGATATTTGGATGTTTTTCCATTGTAAGAGCACCGTTTGGTCCTTTTACGGTAACAGTGTTGCCGCTGATTGAGAAATCAACGCCGGCAGGAATTGCGATTGGCTTTAAGCCTATACGTGACATCCTAACTGCACCTCCTTACCAAATAAATGCTAATACTTCGCCGCCAACGTTCTGTTTGCGAGCTTCTCTGTCTGTCATTACGCCTTTTGATGTGGAAACAATAGCTACGCCGAGACCTTTCATAACCTTTGGCATATCTTCTACATTTGAATAAATACGAAGGCCCGGTTTTGAAACTCTGCGAAGACCGGTGATAACCTGTGACTTACCCTCGCCATACTTGAGAGTAGCACGGATAACACCCTGCTTTCCGTCATCAATTACTTTATATCCTTTAAGATATCCTTCATCAACAAGAATCTGAGCTATTGCCTTCTTCATGTTAGACGCAGGAATATCTACTGTATCGTGCTTTGCTGAATTAGCGTTACGAATTCTTGTAAGCATATCAGCGATTGGGTCTGTAATATGCATTGATATTTCCTCCTTATTAATTTAGCAATCTCAGTTTCTTACCAAGAAGATTTTGTTACTCCGGGAATCTCGCCCTTGTGAGCAAGCTCTCTGAAGCAGATACGGCAAACACCATACTTACGAAGATAAGCGTGAGGTCTACCGCAGATCTTACATCTGTTGTAAGCTCTTGTTGAATACTTAGCAGGCTTTGCTGCTTTAACTTTCATAGATGTTTTTGCCACGATAATCCCTCCTTACTCTGCAAACGGAGCGCCTAATAATTTAAGCAGCTCTCTTGCTTCTTCATCTGTGTTTGCTGTTGTTACCATGATAATGTCCATACCGCGAACCTTATCAATCTTATCATAGTCGATTTCAGGGAAAATCAACTGTTCCTTAACACCCATAGCATAGTTGCCGCGGCCGTCAAATGAATTAGGGTTGATACCTCTGAAGTCTCTTACTCTCGGAAGTGCGAGATTGAAGAATCTGTCAAGAAATTCATACATCTTATCTCCACGAAGAGTAACTTTAACACCGATTGGCATGCCTTCACGAAGTTTGAAGTTAGCAACAGACTTCTTGGCACGGCAGATAATCGGCTTCTGACCTGTGATAATACCAAGGTCATTAATGATAGCGTCTACTACCTTTGAATTTTCGCGAGCTTCGCCGCAGCCAACATTAAGAACAATCTTTTCAAGCTTAGGGATTTGCATAACAGACTTGTATTCGAATTTCTTCATTAATGCCGGTGCAACATCACTTTTATAAGCTTCTTTTAATCTTGCAGCCATTTGTTATGTCCTCCCTTTCTTAAAATTCGTTGCCGCATTTTTTGCAGACACGCTTGCCGTTCTTATGTCCAACCCTTGTTGTTTCACCGCATTTAGGGCATACAAGCTGAACTTTTGACGCATAAAGAGCAGATTCAACATCAATAAGTCCGCCTGCCTCACCCATCTTGCGAGGCTTTACATGCTTAGTTACCATATTAACTTTCTTAACGATAACCTTGCCTTCTTTAGGACTTACGGCCATTACTTCGCCCTTAACGCCTTTTGATTTACCGCTGAGCACCATAACGGTATCACCGGTTTTAACAAACATTTTACTCATTATCCTGCACCTCCATTAAAGTACTTCCGGAGCAAGTGAGAGTATCTTCATATAATCCTTATCACGAAGCTCTCTTGCTACCGGTCCGAAAATACGGGTGCCACGAGGAGTGTGGTCCTCTCTGATAATTACGGCAGCATTTTCGTCAAAGCGAATGTACTGCCCGTCGTCACGACGTACACCTTTAGTTGTACGAACGATGACTGCTTTAACAACTTCGCCTTTTTTAACAACGCCGTTCGGAGCTGCTTTCTTTACAGAAGCAACAATAACGTCGCCGATATTGGCATATCTTCTTCCGGAACCGCCGAGAACACGAATGCAAAGAAGCTCTTTGGCACCTGTGTTGTCTGCAACCTTAAGACGACTTTCCTGTTGTATCACAGCATTTTCCTCCTTCGTACTGCAAAATAACACTTTGCATCTTGCAGTTATTATTTTATTACTAATATATCAAGACAGTAAATCGTAACGATTACTTTGCCTTTTCAATAATTTCAACTACACGCCATCTCTTATCCTTGCTCATCGGTCGGGTTTCCATAATAAGAACCTTATCGCCGATACCGCAGGTATTTTCTTCGTCGTGTGCTTTGTACTTAACAGTGCGGTTAATGATTTTGCCGTAAAGCGGATGACGAACCTTGTCTTTGATTGTTACAACAACGGTTTTATCCATCTTATTGCTTGAAACCATACCAACTCTTGTTTTTCTGAGGTTTCTTTCACTCATAACAAATTACCTCCTATCTTAAGAATTTGAGCCTGCAAGTTCGATTTCTCGCTCAACAGTCTTGATACGAGCAATATCTTTCTTGACAGCTTTTATTCTCATCGGGTTGTCGAGCTGGTTGATAGCCTGCTGGAAATGAAGATTGAAAAGTTCTTCCTTAAGTTCAGCAAGTTTCTTTGCACGCTGATCTGCACTTAAAGCCTTTATTTCTGCTGCTTTCATTACTGCTCGCCTCCCTCTTCTTTAACTACGAATTTACATTTGATAGGAAGTTTGTTAGCTGCAAGACGCATAGCCTCACGAGCAACCTCTTCACTTACGCCGGCGAGTTCAAACATAACTCTGCCCGGCTTTACTACTGCTACCCAGTAGTCTACATTACCTTTACCTTTACCCATACGGGTATCAGCAGGTCTTGCAGTAATTGGCTTGTCAGGGAAAATCTTAATCCAAACTTGACCGCCACGCTTTGTATAACGGGTCATAGCGATACGGGCTGCTTCAATCTGAGCTGCTGTAATCCAAGCAGGCTCTGTAGCCTGAAGACCGAACTGACCGTATGTTACCTTGTTTCCTCTTGTAGCCTCACCGGTCATACGACCTCTGTGCTGCTTACGGTGTTTTACACGCTTTGGTAAGAGCATTACTGATTTCCTCCTTCCTTGCGGTTATCTCTTCTGCGGCTGTTGTTTCTTCTGCGGTTGTTATTTCTTGACTCACGAAGAACTTCGCCCTGATAAATCCATGTCTTTACACCGATACGGCCGTAGGTTGTAGCAGCCTCTGCTGTACCGTAGTCAATATCTGCACGGATTGTCTGAAGCGGGATAGTACCCTCTTTATATGTTTCCGAACGGGCAATTTCAGCACCGCCGATACGGCCTGAAACCTGAACCTTAATACCACGGGCGCCAAGTCTCATAGTATTACGGATAGCCATCTTAACTGCACGGCGGAATGCAACACGCTTTTCAAGCTGAGTTGCAATGCTCTGTGCAACGAGAGTAGCGTTAAGGTCGGGCTGCTTGATTTCGATGATGTTGATGAAAACTTCACCTGCATCTTTACCGAGCTTCTTAGCACATACAGCCTTTAACTTTTCGATTTCAGCACCCTGCTTGCCGATAACCATACCCGGCTTTGCACAGTGGATGTTGATTCTTACACGCTTAGCATCTCTTTCAATTTCTACTTTAGGAACACCTGCGCTCTTGAGTGATTCAAGAAGATACTTACGAAGATTGTAGTCTTCAACAAGTGTATCTGCGAAATCACCCTTCTTAGCATACCAGCGGGAGTCCCAGTTTTTAATAACGCCGATTCTTAAACCGGTAGGATTACATTTCTGTCCCATTTAACTTTACCTCCTCGCTTAGTCTTCCATTTCCTTAACGGTAATGGTGATGTGTGATGTTCTTTTATTGATTCTGTTTGCTCTGCCCTGTGCTCTCGGCTGAATTCTTTTAAGAATAGGGCCTGCGGTAACATTGCAGTAGCTTACATATAATCTTGATACGTCCATATTATTGTTATTCTCAGCGTTTGCCATTGCTGACTTAAGAACTTTCATAAGAGGTTCTGTAGCAGCTTTAGGTGTATACTGAAGAATAGCCATTGCCTTATCACAAGGCTGGTTTCTGATTAAGTCAAGAACAATCTGAACCTTGCGGGGAGAAATACGAACGTATGTTGCTTTAGCTGTTGCTTCCATAGTATATATCTCCTTTCAATTACTTAGATGTCTTTGAGCCTGCGTGGCCTCTGAATGTTCTTGTCGGTGCGAATTCACCGAGTTTGTGTCCAACCATATCCTCTGTAACATATACAGGAACGTGTTTTCTTCCGTCATGAACAGCAAATGTGTGTCCTACGAATTCAGGGAAGATTGTTGAACTTCTTGACCAAGTTTTGATAACTTGCTTGTCGCCTTTTTCGTTGAGCATTTCAACCTTCTTGTAAAGGCTTGCTTCTACGTAAGGGCCTTTCTTAGTACTTCTACTCATTTAATCTTCTCCTTTCTTCTTATTTGCCGTTGCGGCGTCTTACGATCATCTTATTAGATGCCTTTTTCTTGTTACGTGTCTTATAACCAAGAGCAGGTTTGCCCCAAGGTGTTACAGGACCGGGACGGCCGATAGGTGACTTACCTTCACCACCGCCGTGCGGATGGTCATTCGGGTTCATAACAGAACCGCGAACTGTCGGACGCCAGCCCATATTTCTCTTGCGGCCGGCTTTACCGAGTTTAACATTGGCATGGTCAGTGTTGCCGACAACACCAACGGTTGCCATACAATCACAAGGTACATTGCGAAGTTCACCTGAAGGAAGTCTGAGAAGAGCATAAGGTCCTTCAAGAGCCATAAGCTGAGCACTGTTGCCTGCAGAACGAGCAAGCTGAGCGCCTCTGCCCGGATAAAGCTCTACATTGTGAATGATTGTACCTACAGGGATGTTCTTTAAAGGAAGAGCATTACCTGCAACGATGTCTGCGTTAGGACCTGCAACTACTGTTGCGCCTACTTTAAGTCCTTCCGGAGCGATGATATAACTCTTTACACCGTCTTCGTACTGGATAAGAGCAATGTGAGCAGAACGGTTCGGATCGTACTCGATTGTCTTAACCTCTGCCGGAATATCGAATTTCTGTCTTTTGAAATCAATAACACGGTATTTCTTTCTGTTTCCGCCGCCGCGGTGGCGAACGGTGATTCTTCCGTATGAGTTACGGCCTGATTTTTTGCTGAGCGGTTCAAGCAAAGATCTTTCAGGAGCAACTTTTGAGAGGGAAGAATAATCTGTAACCGACATATTTCTTCTTGAAGGAGTAGTCGGCTTATAATTTTTGATAGCCATTATTATTTCTCCTTTCCGGGTAACTTTGCGAGGAGATGGCACTCCTCATACCTCATCACCCGAAATATTCTCTTTTTTTCGCTTAATTAATTAGTTATATACTATATTATATATGGGCTGATGATTACATCATATCGTTGAAGAATTCAATATCCTTTGAATCCTCGGCAAGAGTAACGATAGCCTTTTTCCAAGAAGGTGTGTAACCGCTGTTCATACCCTGGCGGCGTTCGTGACCTCTTACATTGATTGTGTTTACCTTGAGAACCTTTGTGCCCGGGAAAACTTCCTCAACAGCCTTAGCGATTTCAATTTTGTTTGCATCCTTTGCAACCTTGAAGGTATACTTCTTCATCATAAGACCTGTCATTGATTCTTCGGTGATAACGGGCTTAATGATAATATCGTGAGCAGTTTTCATTATGCATATACCTCCTCAATCTTCTTTGCTGCATCCTTAAGAACAACGAAATTGCTGCAATTAAGAATATCATAAACACAAAGTGTGTTTACTGTTACAACTTTAACTCCCTCAATGTTACGAGCACTCTTGTAGATTACTTCGTTGTTTTCGGGAAGAACAAGAAGAACCTTTTTGCCGGTCTTGAGTTTTGCGAACATCTCAGCCATAGCCTTTGTTTTGATTCCTTCAAGTTCAATTTTGTTAATAACCATCATTTCGGATTCTGCAACCTTGCTTGAAAGTGCCGACTTCATAGCAAGTCTTTTAACCTTTTTGTTGATATTAACTTTATATTTTCTTGGCTTAGGACCAAGAGCAATACCGCCGTGTGTCCACTGAGGGCTTCTTGTTGAACCCTGTCTTGCACGGCCTGTACCCTTCTGTCTCCAAGGCTTTGCACCGCCGCCTGATACCTCTGAACGAGTGAGAGTTGACTGTGTGCCCTGGCGCTGTGCTGCAAGATAACTTACAACAGCAAGATGCATTGCGTCAGCATTTGGTTCAATACCGAATACTGAATCTGCAAGTTCCATTTTTGAGGTCTTGCGACCTTCCTGGCTGTAAACCTGAACCTGTGCCATTTCTATCTCTCCTTTCGTTAAGCTTTAACTGCGTCTGCGATTACAACTATTCCGCCCTTAGGACCCGGGATAGCGCCTTTGATTGCGATAAGATTGTTTTCTGCGTCAACCTTTGCAACTGTAAGGTTCTGAATTGTTACTGTTTCGTGACCGTAATGGCCTGCCATCTTTCTGCCCTTGAACACTCTTGAAGGACTTGAGCAGGCACCGAGCGAACCCTGATGACGGGCGTTAGGACCTGTACCGTGAGATTCACGGAGTCTTGAGAAATTCCAGCGCTTGATTGCGCCTGCTGTTCCGTGGCCCTTCGATGTGCCCTTAACATCAACGATTTCGCCTTCTGCAAAAACGTCTGCCTTAATGATGTCGCCGACATTAAGTGCCGAACAATCTTCAAGGCGGAATTCCTTGAGTGTTTTCTTAGGAGCAACGTCGTTCTTTGCGAAGTGACCTTTCATCGGCTTGTTAACTCTGTTCAGTTTAACATCGCCAAAGCCAACCTGAAGAGCCTCGTAGCCGTCGTTCTCCATTGTTTTCTTCTGGGTAACTGTGCATGGTCCAGCTTCAACTACTGTTACCGGAATAACTTTTCCGTCTTCGCTGAAAATCTGGGTCATACCGATTTTCTTACCGATAATACCTTTTTTCATATTTTTCCTCCTTGGTTATTGGTTGGTTGCCCAACTTGACCTCGACCGGCGTGATTATAATTTAATTTCGATTTCAACGCCTGCCGGGAGCTCAAGACTTGTCAGAGCTTCAACTGTTTTGTTTGAAGGTCTGAGAATGTCGATGAGTCTTTTGTGTGTTCTCTGCTCAAACTGTTCACGGCTGTCTTTGTACTTGTGAACTGCACGAAGGATTGTTACAACTTCTTTTTCGGTAGGAAGCGGAATAGGGCCGCTTACCTGAGCACCTGTGTTCTTAGCAGTTTCAACAATCTTTTCAGCTGCCTGATCTACAAGACTGTGATCATAGCCTTTAAGTCTGATACGAATCTTCACTTTGCTTGCTGCCATTGATTTTTCCTCCTGAAAAATTTGGTGCGAGTCTTTACTGACTGTTTTAATCCACCCACCCGTGTGTTTCAACCCTGTCCTTTTAAAATCCGAATGACGCAGTATCATTCGGGCAGGACACCGCAGGGTGCAAAGATGTTCGCAAGTCACCTTTTGGTGTTTTGAAATAGTCAATATGATTTCGCCCGGTTTAAAATCGGACATACTCCGCCGAAATTCCCGCTTGGGTTAAGCGCCACCTCCGGCATCATCGCATATCTTGTTGTGAGAAATAAGACACACTATATAATAATATATAATACGCCCTTTTCAGCACGCTTTGATATTATATATTATATATAAGCGCTTGTCAAGGTATTTTTTGCTATTTTTTCAAAAAATTTTTTCGTTAAAATCAACAAAATTTAAAACAAAATTTCTGTAATATTTCACAATAATATATTTGGTAAAAATAGTAGTGAATTATGGATAATACCACAATATGTAGATAATATGTAAATTTTTTATATAACGGGTCGTCGAGGGTGCGGGTGTCCGGTGGACACCTTTGCGCAGCAAAAGCGCCGACCGAGCCGACATGTGAGACCGCCGACCCCTACAAAGTTAAAAACCAATCATCAATCAATTCACAAAAAACAGGGAGGGCACAGAGACCCTCCCCTACAAGTATTTATTTACTTTTCTTCTTTCTAATAACATATTCGGCACCGCACCATACGGTAAAAGCGAATACACCGAAGACTGAAATTACATTTGAAAGTTTCTGACTCGGGTTGTTGTATTCCATTTCAATCTGATGCTCGCCTGCCGAAAGTTCAAGGCCGATAAATGTTTCGGATAATTCTTTATACTCGGCTTTTTTGCCGTCAACCTTAACTGTCCAGCCCTCTGCATACGGAATTGTGAGCATAACAAGGCTGTCACTGTCGGTAGTATAAGTTCCCGAAATCTTATTGCCGTTTATATTAAGATCAGTTTCACTGCCTGCTGACAGCTTGTCGCAAACATCATTATACACATCCTCGTCAAGCTGAGAAACATAAATAAGATGCCGTTTGCTGTGCTCTTTTTCATTTTTTGAAACATGCTTCAACTGAATATCAACAGTATCCCCTGCCTTGAACTCGCCGAGATACACGGCATTGAGCAGAAAACGTTGGCAGGTATTCTGAACATACTCGCCGTTGACATACAGTTCGCAGTTTTCGTGACGGTCATCACTGTGAACATTTTTCTTTTCGGATGCTTTTTCGTAATCTGTGCCGTCTGTATAGAAATACATCGGACCATCTGTTGCGGCAGTTACCGTATACTTTTCCCAACCGTTTTTAATCTCTTTGAATTCGGGATCAAGATTTTCATAAAGTGCTGTATCTTCGCCGACAAGGCTGTTTACAAACTTCTGCTGATTTTGAAACGGATTCAGCGTATAATCGGGCTTTTCCTGCGCATCTGACGAAACATTGTATGCCATAGGCAGTGCATTATTATTTACATACACAGAATAACCCGACGGCATTTCTGCGTTCATTTCAAAATCGCTCATACCGAAGATTTTTTTCTGTGCAAGTTCATACTTGACGCCGAGGAGTGTTTCGGGCACAATCATAGGACTGTTCCAGTAAGTATCAGTCGGGAAAATAACTTCATCTTTTGAATTTTCATCGGGAATATATGTTGAGTCGGAATAACCCATTGATGCAAGGAATTCGTCAACATTTCTGTCATAAGTTGAACTGTAATGTTCAATACTGTTGTAATTAAAAAGGAGAGGTTCGCAGGTTGCACATTCGCTGTTCACTTCGGTAAGATAAGAATAATTTTTTTCAAAGCGGTAAAACGAACTGTCTTTCTCTTTCATTTCTCCGACAATATCTTTCATCTGCTCTGTATAGGTACTGTAAAGATTGTCGGACATATCGTAATCTTTAAAGGCAAGAACTGCATTGATGCCGAGTTCACCAAAGGCAAAAAGTGCAATCAGCGCAGTTGAAACCGCCTTTTTAATATGGCTGTTTTTATTACAGTATACGCCGAACAGAAACAGTGCATAAAAAGCAAATATAAACAAATATGCGTTTGCGATAAATCTGTTGTTAAACGCATTCTGCAAATCGAGAAGAAGCGTTATGCCTGCAATCAGTGCAAGTGCCTTGAAAACGGCAGGCTTGTCAAGCGTGTCACCGTTAAGTTTAATTGTTTCCACAGCTCTGCCTGCAAGCATTATCATAACAAAACCGAAAACGAATGCAAAGCGGTAATTATACGAATGGCTCTGAACAAAGGCAGTCCACATAAGTTCAAATTCCTTGAAGCAAAAGCCGAAAATCATAAATACAAACAGTGCAGCTGAACAGATTTTTGTTTTAATATCCACCCTTTTATCAAACAGATAATAAGCGACAAAAAGCAGCACAATTCCGCCGATATAAAGAATAGGAGACTCTTTTGTGTTGATAGTTGAATTAATATCAAATCCCTTAAAAGTATAAAGGAAACTGAAATTCATAGATGCATAAATCAGACGGAACGCAGCCTTGCCGCCGACAAGCGACAAAAGTGCAGGAATCAGCACTGCACCGCTTGCCATAACGCCTAAAATCATATCTGCAACAAATTTTACGCAATCCGTGAATGCATTTTTAACAACTGACTTAAACTGTTTCCAGTCATATTTTAAAACAAATTCATACAGAAAATAAAAGCCTGTCATAAGGCAGACCATAAAGCCTGAATACCAGTTTGAAATAATCGTAACCGCTACAGAAAAAAAGAGAAGTCCTTTTTTATTGTTATGCAGCAGTTCATAAGCGCCGAGCGCCGCAAGAGGCAGCATAACGGCACCGTCAAGCCACATAATGTTTCGGCAATAATAAATATTGTATTCCATAAGGGCATAGCAGGTTGAAAGAATAAGCACAACAGCTGAATTGATATTATATCTTTTTTTCAGAAAATAACCGGCCGTAACGCCTGCAAACGCCATTTTAAGTAAGGTTTCGATTGAAAGAAAGAGCCCGATCTGCGATTTATCAAAGAAATACATAAGCAGATTAAGAGGACAGGTTAAGTAATATGCGGCAAGACCCGACATCTGGCCGCCGAGGGATTTTGATGCAGAATAAGAAAAGCTTGCATTACCGTGCAGAACATCCCACAAATAGCCGAAATAATCCTTATACTGCAACTTGGAATCCCACATAAACACAGACTTGTCACCGAACGGAACAAGACCTCTGTAAGCAAAGGCAATACACAGAATAACAAACGGTATTGCAAATGCAAGCACAAGCAACACCGCAGTATTTAATCTTTTTTTAGAAGAAGATTTCATTTTTTCACCGCCGATAGTTTTATTAACATTATTAACCATAGAACTCAAATTCAAAACGTGGTTTAAATTCTATGGTTAACATTTTAACATATATATTATCGGTTTTCAAGGATATATGCAAAACAATAATGTATAACGGGTCGTCGGGGACGCCGACCCCTACGGTGATGTAGTTACCGTAACATTATTTTATTCGGCGTGGTTATGACCGTTTATCGGCATTCATCAAGCATTGTCTGGGCAAAAATAGCGTAGCCTTTGCTCGGACTGTTTACCATAACGTGTGTAACTGCACCGATTAATTTACCGTTCTGGATAATCGGCGTGCCGCTCATACCCTGAACAATGCCGCCTGTTTTTTTCAGCAAATCGCTGTCTGTTACTCTTATAATAATATTTTTATCTTTATCATTGTAAGAAATTTTTGTTATTTCGGCGGAATAAACGGCAGGAGTTTCACCCTCAACCGTGCATATCAGTTGGCAAAAACCTTTTTGAATTTCCTGCACCGATGCGACTTCATAAGCAAGCGTTTCCGACAAATCGGCATCACTGTCGTAACTTCCGTAAACGCCGTAATTTGTATTTTTTGTAAGTGCGCCGATTCGCACATTTGAAAAATCACAGCTGAGTGAGCCTGTTTCACTGCCTGTTGATTTTGTAACAGAAGTTACGGTGGTTTCTACCGCCTCGCCGTTTAAAATCGGCATAATCTCGCCCGTGTCAACATCTGTAATCGGGTGACCGAGCGCACCCACCATATTTGTTTCGGGATAGAAAAATGTTACCGTGCCGATTCCTGCCGTAGAATCACGCACCCACATTCCTGCTTTATAACAACTTTCATTAGGAACATAAACAGGCTCAAGTTCAAATGTTTTATATGCACCGTTTCTTTTAATTCTGATAGTATATTTCTGACCGTTATTATCATTTAAAATTTCTTCAACCTCGTCAGAAGAATACACCCTTGTGCCGTTTATGGAAATAATGACATCACCCACCTGAAGCCCTGCACTTTTTGCAGGATTTACTATGTCACCGTTTACATTAACATCTTTAGTGCCGACTATAATCACACCGTCGGTATAAAGTTTAATGCCGAATGACTTGCCCGAAACGAGCACTTTTTCACGTTCCTCTTTTGACACGGTTTCGGTTTTAACAGGAATAACGCTTAAAAATTTAAGGTCACTTTCACTGCCGCCGACAGACTCTGCACTCTGATAATCAACGCTTCTGGCGTTATTATCAATCGAAACGCTGTAAAAATGATTTAAAGTCTGCGTTTTGTCATCATGAACGATGATTTCATCAGGCAGCACCGCACTGCCGTATATTACAAAAGCGTAGATTACCGTTAAAGCGAGTGCTATAACGGTATCCGCCGCACGAATTAATTTTTTCACATAATCACCACTAATAATTATTAACAAAATCAAGATGATTAATAAATGAAAAAATTTGAAAAAATAACGAGAGGGCACGGAGCCCTCCCCTACAGAACGTTACTTATTATGTAATGGGCGGATAATATCCGCCCCTACGAAAATTTAACGGCGGGGTGAAAATCCCCCGCCGTGCGAATAATTTGTGTTAAATGGAAACTTCCATTGCGATATTATAGAGGTCTTCATCAATATGCTTTGTCATATTGAGCGCCTCAAAAATATCGTAATCAACTACTTTGCCGTTCTGTGATGCAACAACTCTGTTGCCGATACCCTTCATAAGAAGTTCTTTAACTGCATAATGACCCATACGTGTTGCAAGAACCCTGTCCTGAACAGTCGGCGAACCGCCGCGCTGAATATGACCGAGAATACAAGCACGTGATTCCACACCTGTTTTAGCCTGAATTTCTTTGGCGAGTTCGGTAACATCAACGCCTACGCCCTCAGCAACAACAATAAGAAAATGCTTTTTATCAGTGCGCTGTGTTCTCTGCATTCTTTCAATGACATCTTTCTGAATATCAAACTCAATTTCAGGAATAAGAATAGCGGTTGCACCTACGGCAATACCTGCATTAAGCGCAAGATAGCCTGCACGGCGGCCCATAACCTCAACAACCGTACATCTGTCGTGTGACTCTGTTGTATCACGAACTCTGTCTACACAGTCCATAATCGTATTAAGACAGGTATCATAACCGATTGTAAGGTCACAGCAAGCGATATCATTATCTATAGTGCCGGGAATACCAACGCAGGGAATTCCCCTTTCGGACAAATCTCTTGCACCTCTGAATGAGCCGTCGCCGCCGATAACAACAACGCCTTCAATGCCGTATTCTTTACAGGTGCGGATAGCTTTTCTCATACCCTCTTCGGTTGCAAATTCAGTTGAACGTGCACTGTAAAGTTTTGTACCGCCCCTGTGAATAATATCAGAAACAGAACGAAGATCCATTTCAATAAAATCTCCGTTGATAAGACCGTTATAACCTCTTATAACACCATATACCTTAATTCCGTTTTCGCATGCCGTTCTTACAACTGCTCTTACAGCTGCATTCATACCCGGTGCGTCGCCGCCGCTTGTTAATACTGCGATTGTTTTCATAATATCAAATCCTCCCATATCATATACGAAGAAATAAATATACATTAATATAATTTTTCTATTCAATGGATAATTTTACTTAAAACGGCAAAAAAAGTCAAGTCATATAATATACAAATATTTACTCAATTACGGCAACATTTTCGTTACCAAGCAACGATTTTAACTCCTGCACCATATTTTTTTCATAATTAAAACGCTCTGTTTTGTTTTGAAGCACATATTTTTTCTCATCAAGATAATAAAAATAAAGCGGAAATTCGCCACTATATCTCCCGATAACAGACATTGCTTTCAGTATATTTTCATCATTTTTTGATTTAAAACGGATAAACACGCCTTTTCGCTTTGCTTTTTTCGGTGCACTTTTCGTCTTTTTATCTGCCGCTTTTGACGGCGCAGACGTATAAGCCTGTTTGCTTACAGGCTGACTTTTTTCATTCGGTGCACCCGTAATCACGTTTGCAAGAATTTTAGTGTCCTTTTCATCTTCACAGGAAACAGTGCCCTGCACCGTTATAACATTGCCGTTTGAAATATAGCCTGCAAACTGCTCAAGCGTTTTCGGAAACACGAGCACCTCAACCGAGCCGAGCATATCCTCAACCTCAACAAATGCCATATTCTGCCCGTTTCTTGTCTGCTTTAAAGTTATATGCGTAATAATGCCGCAAAGCGTTACCCTGCTCTTATCCTGATACTCGGAAACGTCAGACTTACCGATTTCAAGCAAATCAAGCGTTCTTGCATAGCCTAATTTTTCAATCAGCTCATCATACTTATCAAGCGGATGACCCGAAAGATAAAGCCCTGTCATTTCCTTTTCCATTTTAAGAAGTTCTGCTTTCGGGAATTCATCAACATCAGGCATTTCAAACTCAAAGCCGAAACTGTTCTCATCAACACCGAGGTCAAAAAATCCAACCTGCCCATACATCGTTTTGCGCCTGTAATTTTCAAGATTGGTTACAAGTGCAGGAAGTGCCTGCAGCATCTGACGTCTGTTGCCGCCTATTGAATCAAGCGCACCGCACCTGATAAGGCTTTCAACAGCACGGCGGTTAAAATGCCCCGCCTGAAGTCTTGAACAAAAGTCAAACAGGTCTTTATATCTGCCGTTTTCACGTTCTTTAATAATTTCATTGATGAATTCCGAGCCGAGATTTTTTATACCCAAAAGTCCGTAATTAATCACCCTGCCGTTTGCGGAAAAGCCTTTCATAGATGTGTTTACATCGGGCACTGCAAGGCGCAGTCCGAGCCGTTTGCACTCGGCAATATAGCGTGCCACTTTATTTGAAGAATCAAGCACGGAAGTTAAAAGCGCAGCCATAAATTCGGCAGGATAATATTTCTTTAAATATGCAGTTCTGTAAGCTACAAGCGCATAGCAGGCGGCGTGCGATTTGTTAAAAGCATACTTTGCAAATTCGCTCATCTGATCAAAAATGGCGTTAGCAACACTGCTGTCTATATTATTCTTTGCGCAGCCCTCAATAAATGTTACTCGTTCGGCCTCCATAACATCTTTTTTCTTTTTGCTCATTGCACGGCGGACAACATCTGCCCTGCCGTATGAATAACCTGCAAGCGAGCGAAAAATCTGCATAACCTGCTCCTGATAAACCATACAGCCGAACGTATCGCCGAGAATAGGCTCAAGCATCGGCGTACTGTATGTTACATTCTGCGGATTATGTGAATTACTTACAAACGTATCTATCTGCTTGGCAGGACCCGGGCGGTAAAGAGAATTGGCGGCAATGAGATGCTCAAGTTTCGTAGGCTTTAAATTCATAAGCATCTGCTTCATACCGCTTGATTCAAACTGAAAAATACCCTCCGTCTGCCCCATTGCAAACATTTTATAAACGGCAGGGTCTTCGATTGAAATGCTGTCAATATCAATTCCTGCCTGCTTTGAAGCGTCATTGATAACAGTCAGCGTTCTCAGACCGAGAAAGTCCATTTTCAGCAGTCCAAGCTCTTCAAGCGTAGTCATAATATACTGCGTAACGACAAGGTCATCATTCATTGCCAGCGGAACATAAGTCATAACAGGGTCGTGCGTAATAACAACACCTGCTGCGTGAGTACTTGTGTTTCGTGGCATACCCTCAACTTTTCTTGCCGTTTCAATCAGTTCGTTTATACTCTCGTTTTCAGCCATTGCCTCACGGAGCTCCTTTGATTTTCTGACAGCCTCATCAATAGTTATTTTAAAATCATTCGGCACAAGTTTTGCCACACGGTCAACTGCATTATAAGGCATACCCATAACTCTGCCGACATCACGGATGGCGGCACGGGTCTGCAAAGTACCGAATGTAACAATCTGTGCAACATGGTCTGCGCCGTATTTTTTTGTAACGTAATCAATAACCTCGCCCCTGCGCTCATAACAGAAATCAATATCAAAATCGGGCATAGACACTCTTTCGGGATTTAAAAAGCGCTCAAAAAGGAGGTTATATTTCATAGGGTCAACATCTGTTATACCTATGCAGTAAGCGGCAATAGAACCTGCGCCCGAGCCTCTGCCCGGTCCGACGGGTATGCCGTTATTTTTAGCGAACGAAACAAAATCAGCAACGATAAGATAATAATCCGTATAGCCCATTTTGTTTACGGTTTCAAGTTCATATTCAAGACGCTGTACATACTCCTCGGGCGGATTTACATACCGTTTTTTCAGCCCGTCGCAGCAGCATTTTCTGAAATACTCAAAATGGTCCATATTATCGGGCGTTTCGTAATACGGAAGTTTTGTGTTGCCGAATTCAAAATCAAAATTGCATCTTTCGGCAATCATCTGCGTATTTGACACTGCCTCGGGAATATCGGGAAAAGCCTTTAACATTTCATCTTCGCTTTTGAGATAAAACTCATTTGAATGAAATTCAAGCCCCGTATCCTCGCCGAGTACATGGTTTGTGGCAATACATATCAGCACCTGCTGAATTTTGCTGTCCTGCTGCTCTATATAATGAACATCGTTTGTGGCAACAAGCGGAATACCCGTTTCGCGTGACAGCCTTTTAAGACCGTCATTAACAATTTTCTGCTCGTCAAGCCCGTGATTCTGCACTTCAAGGAAATAATTGTCTGCGCCGAAAACATCACGATACCAAAGTGCAGTGCGCTTAGCCTCGTCATAATCACGTCTTAAAAGAGCCTGCGGAATTTCACCTGCAAGACAGGCAGAAAGACATATAAGACCCTCGTGATACTTTTCTAAAATATCGTGATCAACACGGGGCTTATAATAATAACCCTCTGTAAATGCAAGGGATACAAGTCTTATAAGATTTTTATAGCCAATTTCATTTTCACAAAGCAGAATGAGGTGGTTATAATCCTTATCAAGCACCTTTTCTTTATCAAATCTTGTACGTGGAGCAACATAGACCTCACAGCCGATAATCGGCTTAATGCCGTGCTTTTTACATACCTTATAAAAATCAACAGCCCCGTACATATTGCCGTGGTCGGTAATAGCAAGGGACTGCATATTAAGTTCTTTTGCTCGAAGCACAAGCTGTTCTATTCTGCAAGCACCGTCAAGAAGTGAATATTCAGTGTGTAAATGTAAATGTGTAAACATTTTTATAATTCCTTTGAAATTTCAACAATTCGTTTAAGTCTGTGATTAAGGCCGCTTTTGCTGAGCGGCGGATTGCAGAGCGACGCAAGCTCGGCAAGGCTTAAATCGGGATTTTCATATCTGATTTCAGCGGCTGTTTCAAGATTTTCGGGCAGATATTCCCTGCCTTTTTTATTCCATATTTTTTCGATGGCAACAATCTGTTCTGAAACGGCGTTAACCATTCTGCTGATATTTGCCGTTTCACAGTTTGCCTGCCTGTTTGCCTTGTTTCTGAAATCCTTGACGATTTTAATATTCATCATTTCAAACATTGCATTTGACGCACCCATAAGGTAAAGGCAGTCTTCAATAGACTCACTGCCCTTGAAATAAACCACATTATATCCGTTTCTGTTTGCATATTTCGGGTTAAGTTCAATTTCATCAAGCAGGGTCAGCAGACTTTTTGATAGATTGAAATAGGGCACTGAAAATTCAAGATGATAGTCCTTTTCGGGTGACGATACTGTACCACAGGACAAAAATGCACCTGCAATAAAAGCATTGCGGCAGTTTTCACAGTCAAAAACAGAATGATTTATCTTTTTGCTGCCTTTCTCGGTATGGGCAAAAACTTTCATTAATTTAACGCAGTCCTGCTTATCGCAAACCGAAACTGTATAATTTCTTCCGCCGACCGACTGCTTTATTTCATTTTTTATGTTATAAAGGCTTAAAAGCAAATCGGAATAAAGCCGTGCAATATTTTCATTCTCAGTCTGCAAAGAAATGCTGCTGTCATCAAACGTTTTTCCAAAAAGGCACATACCGTAAAGGAGAGACTTTTTACAGCAAAAAGATTCATATTCAGTTTTTACAAGTTCATCTTTTACACTTTGAGAGAAAGACATTATACTACCTATTTTCTGTTTATATCTCTGTGATTAACCGTAACATTATCCCATTTTCTCTGAAAATGGCGTTTAAGCGCCTCGGCAAGCACAACAGACCGATGATTGCCGCCGGTACAGCCGATTGCAAAAACAATCTGACTTTTGCCCTCTTTTATATAAAGCGGATTGAGGAAATCAAGCATATCAATCAACTTTTCAAGCAATTTATTTGACTCGTCAAACGAAAAAACATAATCTTTTACTTCATCATCAAGCCCCGTTTTTGTTCTGAGATTTTCTACCCAGTAAGGATTAGGCAGGCATCGAACATCAATAACGAAATCAGCCTCCGTCGGAATACCGTGCTTAAAGCCGAACGACATTACGTGAATATTCATAACATCACTTTCATCGCCTAAAAGAAGCTGGGTAAGCCTGTCTCTTAACTGATTGCCGTTCATATCGGAAGTATCAATAATATAATTTGCCTTTGACCTTAAAGGTGCAAGCGTTTCACGCTCATAGGTAAGCGCCTTCGTAATATCACCGTTAAACCTGTCAGCAAACGGGTGCTTTCTGCGGGTGAGTTTATACCTTTTAAGCGCAATATGTGTTTTAATATCAAGATACACAATTTTAACATCGTATTCTTCTTCGTCAATATCATCAAGCACGGGAATTATTACATCAAAATTCTCGGTTGAACGAATATCAATTACAATGGCAATTTTACTGTGCTCCGTCTGCTTTATTAAAAGCCCTAAAAATGATGATAAAAGGAGCGGCGGCATATTATCAATACAGTAATAGCCTACATCCTCCATAAAACGCATGGCAGTAGATTTGCCTGCACCTGAAAGTCCTGTTAAAATTACGAGTTCTTTTTTTTCAATATACATATCTGATACCCTTATTAATTTGTGATTATATTTCGGGAGGGCACGGAGACCCTCCCCTACAAAATATTTTTCTTTTCGGTGCGTCGGGGACGCCGCACCCTACGATATTTTAATTCAATTTCAGGAGGGCACGGAGACCCTCCCCTGCAAGTTTATTTTACAACTCTGATTTCCATTTCAAGTGAAACTCCCGTTTCTTTCTTAACTGTATCACTGCAAAAAGCACACAATTCAACAACATCCTTACAAGTTGCGCCGCCTTTATTTATAACAAAACCTGCGTGTTTCTCGCTAACCTGCGCACCGCCTACCGATTTACCTTTAAGACCGCATTGCTCTATAAGTGCGCCTGCAAAACAGCCCTCGGGGCGCTTAAAGGTTGAGCCTGCACTCGGAAATTCAAGTGGCTGCTTATCCTTTCTTCTTTGCAGAAAATCGTCCATTTTCGCTTTGATTTCGTTCTTGTCGCCTTTTATCAGTTTAAGATAAAGACCCGTAACGACACAGCCATTGTCATAATAAGCCGAATGGCGGTAAGAAAGCTTCAAATCTGCTTTTTCAAGAATGCCGACATTGCCGTTTTTATCAATATGACGGCATTTAATGAGCACATCTTTCATTTCGCCGCCGTATGCGCCTGCATTCATAAATGCCGCACCGCCGCACGAGCCCGGAATTCCGAAAGCGAATTCAAGCCCAGACAGACTGTTTTCAAGTGCAAAGCGGCAAACCTTCATCAATGATGCGCCGCTCTCTGCAAAAACAGTTTCTTCATCAACAAGCCTTACATCGGAAAAACTGCTGTCAAAACAAATAACGCAGGCGTCAATTCCGTCATCATCAACAAGCAGATTTGAACCGTTGCCCACTGCCATATACCTTATGCCGTTTTCATTGCAGCATTTAATAATTTCCGCCGCGTCGCTTTCGCTTTCGGGAAAGACCATAAGCCTTGCAGGACCGCCGATTTTAAAGGTGGTATGCTTTGCCATAGGCTCATTTTCAAGAAATTTGATATTTAATTTTTTTGAAAGTTCGATTATATTTTTCAAAAAATCACCGTTTACTTTGAAGCCTCGCCGAGAAGTGCAGCGCCGATAATGCCTGCATCATTTCCAAGCTGTGCTTTCATAATTTTAGTCTGAATTTTACTGTAGATTGAATATCTTTCAGCCTGAACAAATCTTCTTAAAGGTTTGAGCAGCGTTTCGCCCTCGTTGCAGATTCCGCCGCCGATGCAGATAATCTCCGGCTGAAGTGCGTTTACAAGATTGATAAGGCCGCAGGAAACATATTTTATGTAGTTATTTACAACTTCAATACCGCCTATATCGCCTTTACGCATAGCATCAAAAGCAGTTCTGCCCGAAACTTTGCCCTCTTCCTCTGCAAGTTTGTGCATAACTGAATCAGGGTATTTTTCCATAGCCGCTTTAGTTTGACGTATAAGCGCAGTTGCAGACGCATAAGCCTCCCAGCAGCCCTTTCTGCCGCAGGTGCACGGTTCACCGTCAACCACAATAACCATATGTCCGCACTCACCGCCTGCGCAGTTTACACCTGTTACAATTTTGCCGTCAACAATAATACCCGAGCCAACGCCTGTACCGAGAGTTACGGCAACAAAGTTTTTAGAGCCGTTGCCGCATCCTGCATAAGCCTCGCCGAGTGCGGCGCAGTTCGCATCGTTCGCAACAAAAACAGGCACATCGCCGAGCCTTGCTCTTATCATTTCCCTTGCAGGTACATTCTCAAATCCAAGGTTATTTGCAAATTCAATAACACCGTCGTCATTTACAGTACCCGGTGTGCCGAGGCCGATTGATGAAATCTGATCTATGGCAATGCCCGCTTTATCCATAGCCTCTCTGCAAACAGCGGCAATATCGTCAAAAATTTCATCTGCACTTCTCGGCGTGGCAGTAGGTGTTTTGCCTGTGCCGAGGATTTTATATTCACTGTCAACTACTGACGCAACAATGTTTGTTCCGCCTAAATCAATTCCGATATTATACATATTTTTCTCCTTTTTTACCATACAATTTCAATTTCTTTGTTTTCGGGGGAAGTATCCGTCAAACCGAGACCCTCCATAAGTTCAAGCGCCGCATTGTAACCCATCTTTTTCTGACGGTTGTTCATTGCCGCTGTTTCAATAATAACGGCAAGGTTTCGCCCGGGGTTTACGGGAACTGTTATGATAGGAATCTGAACATCAAGAATTTTTGTAAATTCATTGTCAAGCCCCAGCCTGTCATACGCTTTAGAAGCATCCCACGGTTCAAGCTGAATAACAAGATTAATCTTTTCAGACTGTTTTACAGCGCCCATACCAAACAGACGGCGTGCATTAATAATGCCGATACCGCGCAGTTCAATAAAATGACGGATATTGTTGGGAGAAGTACCCGTTAAAGTATGTGGGTCAATTCGCCTGATTTCAACAGAATCATCAGCAATAAGACGGTGACCTCGCTTGATAAGTTCTACCGCAGTTTCAGATTTACCTGCTCCGCTTTCGCCGATAATCAGCACACCTTCGCCGTAGACCTCGCACAAAACGCCGTGGCGTGTTATTCTCGGAGCAAGGTTTGTGTTTAAAAACTGAATAAGCGCCGCAAGAAACGGTGATGTTTCATCTGAAGTTTTAAGAAGAGGAACGCCGTATTTTTCACAACAGTCAAGAAAATACTGCGGAACATCAAGTCCTCGTGTAATAACGGCGGCGGCAGGCTTTAAACTAAGCCAGTAACCAAGCGCCCTTTCCTGTTCTTCCCTGTTCATACTCTGAAGAAAACCAAGTTCCGTCCAGCCTAAAATCTGAATACGCAGAGGGTCAAAATAATCAACATAACCCGTTAAAACGATACCGGGTCTGTTTACCTCGCTTGATGTAATCAGAATATCGTTTGCATCTTTCGGCAGATACATAACTTCCAGGCCGTGAGCGTCTATGATTTTCTGCAGTGAAACAGAATATTCAGCAGACATATACCCACCTCCCATAGTAATACAGATATA